>CADBOX010000343.1 GCA_902796415.1 uncultured Lachnospiraceae bacterium | reverse complement strand
GTCGCAATAATCCTGATATTCGGCCATTCACTCATTGCTAATATTTCTTTGCTAAGCTGAATTCTGGTACTGCTCCCATGTTTAATAGAGACCTCATTAAACCCATCCAGCAGAAGATAATATTCTGGTTTTCCATTTTCCGGTGTCTTCTGGAATTCTTTTTCAATGGCGGATAATGTTCCCTCTGAGACACTCTCAAGGGATTGATGATTCTCACAGATTGCCGCAATACTCCTGATAACAAAATTTGTATTTCCTGAGACTCTGTCAGTCCAATGATCTATGCTGGAGGGGCATCGAAACAATTCAACAAATATTGAAACCGGCTTGTCCTTCTCCAGAACATCATGATCCAGATAGCATTCTTCTAATAAGCTCTGTAAATAAGTAGTCTTTCCTATTCCGCCTGTTCCAATTAAAGCCAAATTCTCGTGACTGTTTACCACTATTTCTCTAACAGGCACAATTCTTTGATCTTCTGTCCTTGCTTTCGCAGTAAATTTATTCCCGACTAACCTGCCCTCTGGTAAAAGCTCGGGAATAATGTCAAAAGCAAATCGACCGCCCTCTGCTTTCATGTTTGTAAACAGCAGTTTCATTGCTTTCCAAATCTGCTCATTCATATCCTCATCGTCAGAAAAGACTCCCTTTCCATGGATCAGGTAACGGCTCAGTGTGTTATTTATTAAATTACAGAAATCACCTCTCCTATAACAAACCGGTTCAAGCCCATTATGCATAAGTGCGGAAAACAACCTGTCATAGATTGTAAATATCGCATCTGCTGCGAATGACTCCTCTGGAAATACTTTCTGCATATATTCCAGTATTGTTCCGTTTGCTTTCTGTTTGAGACTATCAACGTCCATCCGTATAGTCTTTATTCTTTTATTATTTAATTGATTGATTTCCTTTATAAATTGCTCCGTGGTTCGTGCATAGTTCTCACCAACCAGTATCAATTCATGCATTCCCTCGGGAACATCGCAGCAAACACCATGCAGCCAGTCCTCCACATGATTTTTATTAAATATATTAATACTGGATTTCACCTGTACAGATTTTATCGGAATCGTATTTTTATATATTATAAAATCCACTTTATCCTCTGTGGTTCCCGGCTCCAGTTTGATGTCTGTCCATTCAATATTCTCAAGGCATTCCAACATTGCTGTAATCGCCTGAATAATGTATCCTTTTAAGCTATAGTATCCGCCGCTCATATTATTCTCCACAGAATCAATTATTAACGAACTATGCTATGTCCCAATAAATCTTTGTTAATATCCTCTTCGAGAATTCTTCTATTATTATCCAGGGGTTACAATCTAATCTTTCTGGAAATCAGGTATGACTTCCCGTCTCTTTCATTTCTTTTAATCGTTAAAACGGTTAGGGACTCACATTCTTTTGGATATCATATTTTCAATCTGCCATAAGCATTTCTGATAACGCCTCCCAAAAGAAGGTGTTTCTTCACATTCCTTTGTAATGAAGTGGTTTCGGGTAAATGGAGATAGTCTACTGATTTTGTATTAAAGAGCCATTCAATGAACTCTGAACTAATTTCACCTTCATCAAATACCTCAAAACGCTTCTGAAAACTAAGGATATTCGAGTTTTCATTCAGCATTTCACTTAACTGCCTGTCCAGAAGCCAGGTATGGCAACGATACTCTGCACTTGATAACTCAGGATAATACTCTGTAAAAAAACACTTTGCCCTGGCCAGCGATCCATCAATAGCTGACGGTGAAAAATCAGCATCCGAAGGAATATGAATCCCGATTAATGTACCCTCTTCAATATGTTTTATTTCATACTCAAGGTCACCGATTCTAAATAAATGACCTCCAGCCTGACGAGTTGTCCACCAATAACGGTCAAAATACAGCTTACCAGTCATTTTACTGGTTTCATCAATAAAACGAGGATAGCATTTCATTGTTGCAAAATATATCTCGTCACTAATCCCTTTTGCCTGATACAAGTCATATACATTAACTGACGCTTTGAGCATACAAGACAGAATTTTAATATGATCTGTGTCCTCCCCCAGTATAGCCTGAAGTTCTGTCAATGCTTCGGACATCTTTTTATAGTCCTGAAATGCTTTTAGTTGTTTTTCCACAGTCGTGAAATCAAATCTGTCAGAAAACGAAAACACACAGGACTTGATCTGTGGCTGTAATTTTATTTCATTACAAAAAGCACGTAATTCCATTGATGAGCCTCTATCAATTCAGGGTCGCATTTTTATTTGAAAGAACCCGTTCTCCCAAAACAACAGACAATATTTCCACTGTTAACTGATACGCCTCAGGACACTCGCTAGCCCTGGGGCCTCCTACGCAGAGATTCAGAGTCGATGATTCTTGAGACATCCGGACAGCGTTCTTGAAACATCCGGACAAAGTTCCTATAACTCCCGGACAAAGGTCTTGAATTATGCATCCTCGGCTTTATTCGTTGAGTATCCCATAGCTCCTAGGAATGATTTTTCATTCCATCTATTTGTTTAGCCAGCTTAACATTTTGTGTCCCGGTCATTATAACTCTTCCGCATCGCACCCGTGCTGCATCCAACATACCTTCGGTGTGTCGCTGTAGAAGTAATTATAACAACAACTCATACTCAATAATATGCTTCATACGGTTTGATTGTTTTAAACATAGATGTTGAAGTCATGTTGCATCTATTTTCTACAGAAAGACAAAAATCTTTTGGTGAAATCAAACTCATGTTGCGTTTTTCAAACAGTTCTCTGGGAAATTTCAATGAAATAATATAATCATCTGAAATATCTCCGTTTTTATTTCTTCTTTGTGTGTATCCTGACAATACTATCTTTGAGACAGCCGGAGAAATATTAAAAGCATTAGATGAAATAAAAATTGCCAAACCAAACACGAGCGTCGCGTATTCAACTCTAAGTTCCGTCTGTGTTTTCTTCTTCTCCTTTAAATTTCCGCTGCTTGTTTTTGTCATTATTGTTGCGGAAAGGTCTTCAATTTCAGGAAGATCAACATCAATCATCATAACCCTAAGATTGGAATTCCAATCATAGTTAACAGACATTTCTACCGGAAGTTCACACGAAGATATCCAGGAATCAAAGACTTCACCTATGGCATTCTCTTCTCCATTTATTAAAGCCGCGAGGAATCTTTTTTGATATTCATACTCTGCCAAATAGTGTGCAGTTGCTGACCTGCGCTCCTGCATTTGATTTTCATAATATCTGGAAGCCTCCTGTTCCCATCTATGTTTAGCCAGGGAGAGCCGTTCCTCTAGTCGTTCTTCAACATATTGTTTGCGCATTTTCGCCAGTTTAAAAAATGAAGCATGGATATTCTCCTTTGCTTCTTTTTCCAATTCTGCGCGTACATCATCTTCTGTAGGAACAGGATTACTATACGCATTACTCACATATACTTGAGGTTTAAGGCTTGCCAGACGCTGTAAAAAATCATAATTACTATCAACGACTGGAGCAAGCTTATGAATATTGATAAACCTTTCGTTCTCTTCTTCTGCATTCCGGACTATTTCATCTATCTTATCAGCTCGTTGTTGCTGAAGCTGATTAATCATGTTCTTGTATTGATCTGTAGATTTTATTCTTCTAAGCACTGACTGATCAGTGATTGTGATACCATTCTTATCTTTTATCGAAACTTCCCCACGGTCATCCATATGTATTTCGATTTCACCAGGCATACTCACATTTGTCCGCGATGAACTTCTCCTTGATGAACCAGACCTTGATGAAGATCCTGTACTCCGCTTTTGGCTTCCTCCCACAATATTTGACGAATATGACAACCCTGTTCCCGGAATACCCACAGTATGTCTCACACCTCTGCTGCCGATATTAACGCTATGACCTCTCCCGCCTAAAGAAAGGCTCGAACCAGATTTCGAAAAGTTGATTTTAACACCTTTACAAATCTTTACTGACTTCCTGAATCGCATTCCCATATCATTTTCCGTCCTTTTTATAATCCCTTACGTATTATTAGAGCGCATTTTGGATGAAACGCTCTATCTCGTCTTCCGATCCGTTATGTATCAACGCAGCAGGAACAAAAAAGAAAATACGCTCATCTATAGCTTTTGCCATCTCTGAAACATACTCCCCGGAATCTTCAATGAGAGCATCATTCAGCTCTTCGCTGGAGATCATCGCGTACATCTCGTATTCGTTCAGCCACAAT
>CADBOX010000342.1 GCA_902796415.1 uncultured Lachnospiraceae bacterium | reverse complement strand
TTATCTACGATCTCGTAGACCAAATGATGGAGTCCTCTTCCGGAGGTGCTGCCGATATACATGCCCGGACGCTTTCTAACTGCTTCCAAACCTTCCAGAATCTGGATCTGTTCTGCGCTGTAGGTTTCGTTCTCTGACATGGTGTGCTCCTTTTTTCGTCTCTTTTATCTTTCCCTTTTAAACAACTTTTTAATCAATTTCTTATACAACTTGTTTTACTGTTCCCTTGCTGACAAAGAAGATCCGGTTATTTCCGGCATTTTCCGGGGACATTCTGTCACGTATAAAATCACTGTACCCCGTACAGGTGATGATCGACTGGATTCCTTCCAGACTATCGATCAATGCACCCCTTCTTTTCTCATCCAGCTCGGACATTACATCATCGAGGAGCAGGATCGGAGTATCGCTGATCATACTCTTTACAAGCTCGATCTCTGCCAGTTTAAGAGTTAATGCTGCTGTTCTCTGCTGCCCCTGGGAGCCAAATGTACGGACGTCATTTTGATCTATATAAATTCCGATATCATCCCGGTGAGGTCCCACCGAGGTGGCGGTATATTTTAAATCCTGATCTCTTCTTTTTTTCAGGGACTCTGCGAATTCTTCCGGATCCACCGCCGGCTCATAGCGGATATCAATGGTTTCTCTGCCGCCGGTAATCTTTTCATGAACCTTCACCACAACATCTTTCAGCATGTCGATGAAATTCTTTCTCTCGGAGATCACCCTTTTTCCGAACTGCACAAGCTGATCATCCCATATATCCAGGGTGTCCAGAAGCTGTCCTGCAGAACCCTTATGATCATATAAGATGGACCGGAGCAGATTATTTCTCTGGATCAGAACCTTGTTATAATCCGAAAGGTTATTCAGATATATCCTGCTCAACTGGCAGAGTTCCATATCCATGAACCTTCGCCGTTCCTTCGGACCCTCCTTTACAATGGAAAGATCCTCGGGAGAAAAGAATATGATATTGATCAGACCGAAAAGTTCCGTGGTTCTTTTGATCGGAAGCCGGTCCACATAAACCATTTTATTCTTATTCTTCCGAAGATGCATATCTATTCTGTGTTCCACATCTCTCTTCATCACATTGAGAGTGATGTGAGCTTCCTCACAGTTAAACCTTATCATATCCTTATCCCGGGACATCCGGTGAGAACCAGTGGTTGCAGAAAGATAGGCAGCTTCCAGGATATTTGTCTTCCCCTGGGCATTATCTCCGTAGAGAATATTCGTCTTATCCGTAAAGACCACATCCCCTTCGGTGTAGTTTCTGAAGTTTTCCAGATGGATCGATGTTATATACATTATCCGGATCCTATTCCAAATCCTTATTTTTGCCGCAGACGTACCTGTCCAACGGACATGAGTAATATCTTGATCAATATATATTCAGCAAAATATGTCAGTTAATTTTTAATTACGAATTCTCCCCCTTCGAAAGAAAAAACATCCTCGGGATAAAGTTTTCTTCCCCTCCGGGTATCAACTTCACCGTTAACACTGACCTTTCCGGCCTGGATCACTTCTTTTGCATCGATACCGGAATCCACTAGACCTGCCAGCTTCATAGCCTGGCCGAGTTTTATAAATTCGTCCTTTATTTTAATTTCTTTCATGATTTTATTCCCGGATTCTTTAATATTTCTGAATTTAATATTTATTAATCTGATATTCTTCTGGAAAAAATATATCTCCTGATCATACAACCGGAATCTTATATTATCTGTTTATCTCATAATGACAGATAAACTTTACTGAAGAGTTTATGCATAAGCTTCTGTGTTGATCGCAATAGGAAGGATCACATAGTTGTAGGTATCCTCATCGTCCTTGATCATGCAGGGGTTCTTTGCATCTGTCATATAGATCGATACTTCATCATCATCGATCACTCGAAGAGCATCCATCATGAACTTCGGATTAAAGCCGATGATGATCTCATCCCCTTCCTTTTCAATCTCAATTTCTTCATTCATGGAACCCATGTTGGTTACGAGACGAACATAGAGGTTATTATCATTCTTTACACTGACAACAATAGGTTTCTTATCCGTCTCCTGGATCAGAAGGCTGGCACGATCGATACAACCCATCAGTTCTTTCTTGTTAGCCTTCACTTTAAGGGTATGACCGATGGACATCATATTGGCGATCTTATAATATTCACCGTCTACCAGACGGGTTACTACCCGGGTATCCTCAAATTCGAACAATGCATGGGTATTTGAGAAATAGATATCCACAAGATCATCAGCTCCGCCGTTGATAATCTTAGATAACTCCTGCATGGTCTTTCCGGGAATGATCACCTTAAGTTCAGGATTATCTCCGCGGAGAGCTACCTTACGAAGAGATATCCGGTGTGAATCCAAAGTGATCACGATCAAAGTATTCTTTGCAACTTCAAAGGATACACCTGTCATCATTTTCAGGTTCTCGTTATCGGAAATGGAGAAAATGGTCTGCCGGATCAAGTCGCGAAGTCCCATCTGGGAAATCTGGATGCATTTTTCCTTCTCAACATCAGGAATCGGAGAGAACTCATCTCCGTTTCTGCAGGAAATAGCAAATCTGGACTTCTCACAGCTGATATTAACGCGGATATCTGAAGAGGACTCCAGGTCAATCTCACTGTCCGGAAGTTTACGGATAATATCCGAAAAGAGTTTAGCTTCCAGAGCAACCTGTCCTTCTTCTAAGATCGTAGCATCGACAACTGTTTCTATAGCGAGTTCAAGATTGTTTGCTGTAAGGGTAAGAAATCCTCCCTTAGCTCTGATCAGTATACATTCAAGGATCGGCATAGTTGTTTTAGAAGAAACTGCCTTCGATACGATGTTGATTGCGTTTAACAGTGTTGATTTCCTGCACTTGATTCTCACGTCGTTCTCCTTCTGCCCGCCCGGGGCGTTTTTATTACATCTATATTATAATCTTTAGTAGTATTAGTAGTAGGCGCTGTTGATATGTTGAAAAGTATCAAAGAACCTGATAAATAAAGGCTTTAAAGGGTTTTACATCTGTTGGTAAAATGTTTCAGCCGGATAGATATCTTGTTTAAAATGAGTTAGAAATAAACAGGTTTACATAAAAAATAATTAATTATCTATTTAAGTTTCTTTATCCGGATTGATTTTTTTCATCAATAAATGTACGGTTGCTGCAAATTCAGGGTCTTCTTCCATCCTTTTCGACACACGACCAACACCGTTATAAACAGTTGCATGGTCTTTTCCACCGACGGCTGCACCGATGGCCTGATAGCTTTTATCCGTAAGCTGCCGGGAAAGATACATTACCAGCTGCCGGGCATCTTTGATCTCCTGGTTTCTCTTCAGGGAGCAGATATCATCTGTGGATATCTTGGTATGCTCAGAAACAACGGAAAGGATATAATTCGGAGTAATGGCAACATTACTGTCCTTTTGTACCATGTCCTCCAGAACTTCTTTTGCCATTTCCAGAGTAATGGGTTCAGTCTGAAGGCTGGCATAGATTTTGATCTTATTAAGGGATCCCTCCAGAACTCTTACATTAGATACGATATTCTGTGCGATGTAAGAGAAAACCTCTTCCGGGATTCCTTCGATGCCCTTCATTTTTGCTTTTTTCTTTAAAATTGCGATTCTTGTTTCGTAATCCGGAGCATGTACATCGATGGGAACACCCCATTCAAACCTTGAACGAAGCCGTTCGTCCAGAGATTTGATCTCTGTGGGTGGACGATCCGCTGCGATGACGATCTGTTTTCCGGCTTCATAAAGGAAGTTAAAGGTGTTGAAAAACTCCTGCTGGGTAGCCTCACGACCGATGATATCCTGAATATCATCAATGATAAGAACATCGACTTGACGATACTTTTCTTTGAATTCAACTGTCTTTTTATCCCTGATGGAATTGATGATGTCATTAGTGAAGACTTCCGAACTTACATAGAGAATGCTGGCTTTCGGATCCTTCTGCAGGATGTAGTGGGCAATGGACTGGATCAGATGTGTTTTTCCAAGTCCCGAATTACCATAGATAAAGAGAGGATTGAAGGTGTCCTGTCCCGGATCATCCGCAACAGCTACGCAGGTTGCAAAAGCATGCTTGTTGCCATCCCCCACAATGAAGTTCTCGAAAGTGTAATTCTCCATGAGATTACATCTTTTGATGGCAGCATAATATTCCTTACTATATGGAAGAATGTCTTTATCCTTTTCTTCTGATTCATTTTCAATATCATCGTCTTCCGGATCCTTATTCAAATAGGAAGATTTTTGATCTATTTTGATCTCTACAGAGGAATCATTCAGAATTTCACGCATGGAAGAAAGAAGAAAACTGTCGTATCCCCGGTTGTGAAGATAATCTACGCCATGTTTTCCTCTTTGTTCATCAACGCAAAAATAAACGGTATTATTGCGGACGCAGTAGATTTCCAGTGTACGGATCCATGTATCGATAATGATCCTGGACATATCGTAATGCTTCTCCAGCTGAAGAAGGATATCTTCCCACTTTGCTTCTATGATTTCTTTTGATAAAATGATATTTTCTGCCATTTTCGGTACTTCTTGACTCCTGTTTTTTTGGAACACATACAAAACTAATAATACTACAAAATGGCT
>CADBOX010000341.1 GCA_902796415.1 uncultured Lachnospiraceae bacterium | reverse complement strand
CGGGAAGATCAAAGACCTGTCTTCATTCAGCAGGGATGCAAGATGGAAGTATTGGGAGACAGACCATGAACTATGCAGGTATGACATTTGGACCGGTTATTGAGGCGCTGAGTGCGACTTATACCCCGGCAGGATTATGGTTTTCAAGCTACTTTTTTTCGAAATTTGTTGGATCCTGCGCAATGGATCTCCAGAAAAAAGGATATGAGATCATCAGCCTGAAAAAGGGCTATGATTTTAAAGATTATCAGGAGGACAGAGGTGTAGGAAAGTATCATGACAGAATCTATTTCAGAGGGAATAAAAATACCGATGAGATCAGACAGGATATTGTTGATACTATAAACAGTGTAATTGATGAAAATACGGACCAGTTGATCGAAGGATTCGGAAAAGCTGGAAAAACTGTCTCTAAAGAAGATATGCATGATTTTATTAGCAGTTTCATGCAGATTCATTACGCGATCTTTTCGGAGAAAGATCTGGTCGACAAAGGAGTTGCGAAAACGATAGCGGATACTTTGGATGCACTTGAGCTTTCCCAGAGCATTTTATCAGAACCTGGTCCGAATTACATGTTCAAATTCGCTGAGGGTGACCCATATAAGGGGTCGAATGAATACCTAAGGCACTATGCGCCATTAATAAAAGCCTCCAAAGAAGAAGCATTTCGAATAGCAGCTTGTGGAGATAATGTTCGGATCAGGGATATCGGATATATATCTTCAAACGGAAAATATACCAGTAAAGAGATTGAGGAGAACAACTATTCCCCGGAGAAAACAGAAAAATACTTTGCGATCGTGCAGTGCGATGGAGATAACATAGGCAAGATCATCAGCGGATCTTCAGGGATTGACGGCGGACCGGGAACTTTTGACGATCAAGTCTCCATGATTCAGGAATTTTCTGCTAAGTGCATGGAATATGCGGACAAAGCATATCAGCTGATAAGCAATAGCGGCGGCTTTTTGATCTATGCGGGGGGAGATGATCTGCTATTCCTGTCACCTGTCCTTTCGGGGAATACCAATGTTTGGGAATTATGCAGAAATATCGCGATAGAGTTCAACCGGATCTTTAATGCGGATGGCTTGTCCGGAGCTTCGTTATCTTTCGGTATGTCCATTAATTATTATAAGTTCCCTCTGTATGAAGCCTTTCAGGATGCTTTAGGCCTTTTGTTTGGAGAGGCAAAGGGATATGTGAGAGGCGTGGAAAAAGTCAAGAACAATGCTACTGTCAAGATCCACAAAGCCAGCGGACAGTCTATGGGAGTGACCTTCTGCATGGATACCAGAGGCAGAGCGGATCAAATAGAGAGCGGGGAAGATACTTTATACCAACACTACTTGAAGCTGATAGGACTTTTTACTTCCGCAGACAGGAAAAAAACAAATGACTTGATGACTTCAGTGATCTTTCATGTTGAAAATCAAAAGAGTCTGTTTAATGAAGCCCTTAATAATGGACTGGATCTTCATGTCCTGCTTGAAAATATTTTTGACGGACCTGTTCATGGAGAGGCAGAAAAAATGATCAGTGCGGTCGAGGAGCTGATCCTAACCAGCTGGAAGGCGTCTAGTGAACATAAATTGAAAGCTCTTGGGGGAGATACGGCAATCGATGCTGTCACAAGTATGCTTCGTCTGGCAAAATTCCTGGTGGAGGAATAAATATGGGGCAGATCAGATATTATAGATGCAGTTTTACGCCTTTAGGAGGCTATTTCTTTGGAGGAGAAAGGAATTTTCCTTTTGGACTCCAGAGCCTGAACGAGAAAAAAGATTATTATGTGAGTTCTGAGGATTTTCCGAGTCAGGCTACCCTTTGGGGGACGCTCCGCTTTATGCTTTTGGAGAAGGCAGGTCTTCTCAACAATGGAGCTTTTGCCTCGAATCCGGCAGATGATGCCTTTCTTAAAAGGCAGGAAGTTCTCATCGGCAGCAATGGTTTTTCAATGTCTTTTAAGGATACATTCAATCCATATGGCATCCTTAAAAGAGCCACCCCCTTATTTATCTATGACAAGAGAAAAGGCAGCAGACTGATCCCGGCCCCCTTGAACCATCGCGTCCAGACAGGAAAAAACATAGAGGGTGGAGATCCTGATATAGGAACAGGCCCGGACAGTGTTTCTCACAACAGTTCGAATGAAAAGTATGCACCTTTAAAAATGATATACAGGGAGGGAATGAATACAGACTTAGGGGATGATGCCCTTCTTCCGGAAGATTATTCCGCCAAATCCGGACTGACAGATATGTTCCTTTCTTTAGATGATAATAATGCACTGGTTAAAAGAAATGATGTTATAGGTGTCTTGACCCAGACAAGGATCGCAAGAGAACTGGAGCAGGGCGGGTTGTTCAAAATGGAATATAAATACCTCATGGGAGGGTATTCATTTTCTGTCATGATTGAAGTGGACATTCCGGAAGCTATGCTTCTGCCTGGCAGGGAAGAGCAGCCTTTTTGCAATTCAGGGACAGTCTTTATGGGAATGGATAAATCTGCTTTCTGCTATGAGGTGACGGAGATTGACAAGAAGACCTTTGAAGAACTGGAAAATGATATAAAAAAGATCCGGATGATCGACAGGGATGACTTCAATGTCTATTATGCCGCCTCAGATTGCTATAAGAATACAGGACAAATAACATCATCTTTGTTCTGGATCATGCAAAAAAAGAATTTGCGAACACTTGAAAAACAGGATGGCAGGGATTATTACTCATCAATGAAAAAAAGCAGGTTATATCAAATGATCAAAGCCGGGAGTGTCTTTTATGTTAAGAAAGATAAAGCGGCAGAAGAAGAATTCCTGGCCCAGTTTGCCTATCCGGGATTGAGCCAGATCGGTTTTAATCATGTTTTAAAGACAGGGGAGAGAGTATGAAAAGCTATTTTTATAAGATCCATTGCATAACGAATCTGCATATGGGCAGTGGTGATATCAACTTTAACGTTATTGACAATGAGGTGGAGAGAGATCCTGTCAATAATTGGCCTGTCATGTTTTCAAGTGGTGTGAAGGGAGCACTAAGAGATCATTTCCGTGATCAGGGAGCAGACAAGGCCTTGATCAAAGAGATTTTTGGCAGTGATATTAATCGGGGGCCGCAGGAGAACAGTTTTCCCGGGAAAATACGTTTTCTGACGTCATGCATCCTGTTCCTGCCTTTCCGAGCAGCAT
>CADBOX010000340.1 GCA_902796415.1 uncultured Lachnospiraceae bacterium | reverse complement strand
TATCTCGCGACAGAGTATGGTGTGATCAATTTGGAGGGGAAATCTACCTGGGAGAGAGCGGAAGATCTGATCTCCATCGCTCACCCTTCATTTCGGGATGAATTGGTTCGTGAGGCCGAAAAACGTAAAATATGGAGAAAATCTAGTAAAAGGGGGTATTGACTATATCCCTTTTTTTACTTTGTCAAAATTAAAGTTGTAATTGCCATAATCAAAATGTCAAAAAAAGTTTGCCATGTTATAATTTAGGAAGGACCACATCTTCTTTAGAGTCATATTATAGTTATATTTGCATTGATTTATATTTCGAAATCGTATTGAAATAATTTCACTCGCATGAGTGGAAAAATATTAAGAAAGGGGTGGGACGCTTATGAATATCGGTATCTTAGAATATGATGAGAATATAAGAAATCAGCTGATGGAAGTTGTCAGTAATGAGTGTCCTAAGGCAAATGTAATCTCGTGGGATAAAGAAGAAGAGCTAAAGCAGACCATAAAAAACGGAGCCGTCTATAAGATATTATTTTTAACTTTAGAAAAAGAAGCAAAAAGTATCATCAGTTATTCAAAGCGGTTGCAGGACCGCAATCCGGAATTAAAGATCATATATCTTTCTGAGCTGAATGAGTCGATTTTTGAAGTATTTAAGGCAGATCCAACCTATGTACTTTCCAAGCTTTTGGATATGGATCATGTGAAAGAGTCGATTCGAAAAGCCCTTCAGGAGCTGAGACAGGCAGGGGGAAGAGTATTCACCATCATAAATAAACAAGGAATCTTCACAGTTCCTTACGTCAATATCTACTATGTTGAGAGTGATAAGCGCAAGCTGAATATCTACGGGGAAGAAGGGCTGGTGAAGTCCATCAACCTTAAGATATCCGATTTTCTGACATATGAGCACGGGGACAGTTTTCTGCAATGCCATAAAAGTTATGCAGTGAATCTCAGGCATATCTCACAGTTGGAGAAGTATTCAATCATCCTGAAAAATGGAAAGGAACTTCCCATCAGTCAGTCCAGATATGCCGACACCAAAGCCGATTATGTAAGATATCTGGAAAATGAATAGATCATTATGCATGAACTTCCATAGATCGAGGGGGTTGCCGGAAAAGTGGCAGCCCCCTCAATTTATGGGTTTATTAATGTTTCATACAGTTTGCGCAGAGCATCATATCTTTCGGAAAGTCTGCCTTTATGGTTATTTTTTCCTCGGATACAGGATGGGCGAAACTGACTTTATAAGCGTGCAGTGCGGCTCTTGACATATGCTCTGTCGGTCCATGCCCATAGATGCTGTCACCAAGCAGCGGATGCCCGATCAGGGCCATATGGGAGCGGATCTGATGCATTCTTCCTGTGGCGATCCATACACGGCAGATGCTGAGATCATCCTGCCGGTGGATGACTTCATAGGAAGTGACAGCCATCTTATCACCCGGCCGCATTTTAAGGAGATGGTCTTCCGGATCCCTGTATTCCTCCATGGGAAGCTCGATGGTGCCTTTGTCTGCCGGGAGATATCCTTCCGCGATTGCAAGATACTCTTTTTTTATCCTCCGATCCAGGATCATCTTTCTTGCAATGACCCCGTTCTTCGCGATGCCGACGATGCCGGAAGTATCTTTATCAAGCCGCCCCAGCAGATGGATACTGCTTCGCTCTGCCTTCTCATCAAAATATGCCTGTATGCCGTTGGCCAGGCTGTCCAACCTGTGACCTGCGGATGGATGACAGACCAGTCCGGCGGGTTTATTGATGAAGATCAGGTCCTCATCCTCATATAAGATATCCAGCTTCATAGGGCAGGGCAGGATTCTTTTCTGCCGGTTTTCCGAATCATTTTTCAAGACCCTGAGAGTCTGCCCTTCCTCTACTCTGTGACGGACAGTTACTCTCTCCCCATCCAGAAGGATCCCTGCCGGATCCCATTTGACAGAACGGATCTTTGTGGTCGAAAGACCCAGCTCAGACCTGAGAATCGAGATTACTTCTCTCCCCTGATCTTCTTCTTTTGTGTGGTATTCCAGATATTGCATGATGATCGTTTTCCAAATATGTGTTGTTTTCTCTCCCTCATTTATATAAAATGATGTTATATGGAGGTGGTATCTTGGATATTCAATGCACATCATGTGCCTACTATACTTACGATGAAGATTACGAGGAATATCTCTGTGATTGTCAGATTGATGAAGATGACTACTATCGGATCATGCAGGGAGATTATAAGAGCTGTCCCTACTATCGTAACGGAGATGAATACGCTGTCGTGAGGAAACAGATCTGATCCCGGCAGTTAATCTGCGTAGAAGAAAACCCAGTCCTTGATGAGATCGTCCACATTTTCCACAAGTTTTGCCCGCTCCTTCTTTGTGGGGTTGGGCACATAGATTCCACCGGAACACACCACGGTCTTGCCGGTAGCTTTACATAACCTGTCCGCCACGTAGATACAAAAACTCTCTTCCGGATTCTCCAGGGTGGAGATAATAGAGATATCAGTGGCAGGTTCTTCCGGATTCTCAGGATTTTCAACAGGGGTAGCGTAGGCGATGCACCCCAGATAGGGATGATCCCCTCCTGTGAGTAAAATGTGGAGGTCTTCACCTACAGGAGTTACTTCCATCTCAATCTTTGTGAATAACAGAACTCTGTGAAATTTCATAATAAATCCTCATCTTTCTTCCCGAATGACAAAAATCAGTCTCTGACTCAGGACCTTTACCCCCGCCAGAGATTGATTTTTTTAAAGTATACCATAAAACAATAATTATTTTTGAGGAAGATGGGGAAAAGACGGCAAAAAATGTCAAAAAATTGAAATCAGGGATTTATTTATTTGAAATCTGTGTTAGAATGGTAACTATTCAGAAAATAATAAGTTTAGGAGAGATAAGTATGGTTACAGTTAGAGAGATATATAAGGATCAGGAATCCTATGTAGGAAAGAAGATCACAGTGGGAGGATGGGTGAGAAGCATCCGTGGATCCAAACACTTCGGTTTTCTGGTGCTGCACGATGGTACTTTTTTTGAGACCCTTCAGGTTGTCTACGGGGAGCAGCTTTCCAACTTTGCTGCCATCTCCAAATGGAATGTAGGTTCAGCCGTCGTGGTGGAAGGTACTCTGGTTGCCACACCGGAGGCAAAGCAACCCTTTGAGATCCAGGCAGACTCCATTGTTCTGGAGGGGGCTTCCGCGCCGGATTATCCTCTGCAGAAAAAAAGACATACTTTGGAGTATCTGCGCAGTATTTCTCATCTTCGCCCCAGGACCAACACTTTCCAGGCTGTGTTCCGTGTCCGCTCACTGGCAGCATTCGCCATCCATCAGTTCTTCCAGGAGCAGGGTTATGTCTATGTACATACTCCCATCATCACCGGAAGTGATGCTGAAGGTGCCGGTGAGATGTTCCAGGTGACCACCCTGGATCTGAATGATATTCCCAGGACAGAAGATGGTGCTGTGGACTACTCCCAGGACTTTTTTAACAAGAACACCAATCTTACCGTAAGTGGACAGTTGAATGGAGAGGTTTATGCCCAGGCCTTTCGTAATATCTATACATTTGGCCCGACTTTCCGCGCGGAGAATTCCAACACGGCCAGACATGCGGCAGAGTTCTGGATGATCGAGCCGGAGATGGCATTCACAGATCTTGAAGGTGATATGGAAGTGGCGGAAGCCATGCTGAAGTATGTCATCCGCTATGTCCTGGAACATGCTCCGGAAGAGATGAATTTCTTTAATAAATTTATGGATAAGGGCCTGCTGGACCGCCTCAACCATGTGGTGAATTCTGATTTCGGCGTCGTGACCTACACAGATGCCGTAGAGATCCTGTCCAAAAACAATGATAACTTTGAGTATAAAGTATCCTGGGGTACGGACCTTCAGACCGAGCATGAGCGTTATCTCACGGAGCAGGTCTTCAAACGTCCGGTATTCGTCATCAATTATCCAAAGGATATCAAAGCTTTCTATATGAAGCTCAATGAGGACGGGAAGACCGTGGCGGCCATGGATTGTCTGGTTCCCGGCATCGGAGAGATCATCGGCGGCAGCCAGAGGGAGGATGACTATGAGAAACTCCTGGCCCGTATCACTGAGACCGGCATGGCAAAAGAGACCTACGATTTCTATCTGGATCTCCGCAAGTACGGCTCCACCCATCATTCCGGTTTCGGTCTGGGGTTTGAGCGTCTGATCATGTACCTTACCGGGGTCAGCAATATCCGTGACGTGATTCCATTCCCAAGGACCGTCAATAACTGTGAATTATAATCATAGGATCAGTGAATAATTAAGCCATCATATCTGAAGGCCATCGCCTTTGGATGTGATGGCTTTTTTTCTGCAGAAAAACAACATGCCAAGCACAACAATTTACAGATAAACAGCATATATCTCGTTTGTTTTTTCAGGAAGATGAGGTATAATCATTATGAGTGTTCGAAGGGAAGTAGAACAGTACATAGATAAATCTCGATATGGACTATCGTTGAATATAGGAGGTATCATATGCCGAAATGGATAGATTTGAATGAGATGGATGACGATCTTTTTCTCGACAGAAGGAATTTCGGGGGAAGAAGCGTGATCCAGGAAGAGTTGGCAGAAAAGGTATCTGAATATTATAATCCTTCTCCGGAAGACAACCGTCAGGCCGCAGCAGCGGCTGCCACAGATGACGAGGAGGGATTTGTTCCCCGGAAATTATCCCTGCAGGACGACGAGGATGATTTCCTTCCGGGAAAGAAGAGGGTATCAACTTATCAGGCATCTGAGGAAGATTTTCTGGATGTCATGGAACCGGCCAAGAAGAGTATGACCATCTTCTTCCTGATTGATGTGTCAAAGAGTATGAAAGGAACCAAGATCGGTTCCCTCAACTCTACCATGGAAGAGTTGCTGCCTGCCCTTATCGGTGTGGGGGAAGCATCCACGGATGTGAAGATAGCTGTGATGAAGTTTTCCACCCAGGTTAGCTGGGTGACACCGGAGCCGGTGAAGATCGAAGATTATCAATATTGGAACAGACTGGAACCGGAAGGTCTGACTTTTATGGGGGATGCTTTCCTGGAACTGTCCAAGAAGTTGTCCAGGAACAGCTTCCTGAATTCTCCTTCCCTGTCTTACGCGCCGGTCATCTTCCTGCTGTCGGACGGTACCCCCAACGACAACTGGCAGAAGGGACTGGAGACATTGAAGGAGAACAAATGGTTCCAGTATGGCCTGAAGATCGCCTTGGGCATCGGGTCCGAAGTGGACATGGATGTGCTGCGTGCCTTTACCGGCAATGATGAGCTGGCTGTTCAGGCTAAGACAGCAGATCAGCTGAGAGAACTGGTGAAACTGCTGGCAGTGACTTCCTCTCAGATCGGAAGCCGCAGTCTTGCTCTGGTGGATGATAGTCCCGCCATGGGAGGCAGTGCAGAAAACAAGTCCTCCGCCCAGGCCAAGGAGAAGGTTCTGGTGGAGGAAATCCGACAGGGAACCAGAGATATCCTGGGAGAAGCGGTGGATCTGGATACAGTGGACTTTGATGAAGGATGGTAAACAATTGATATGGGTATGAGAGAATTAAAGATCGGCGAGCGTATCCCTGTGGAAAAGGGAGGGGACGCTGTCGTATCCAGAGAATTAGGAAGAGGAGGCCAGGGCATCGTCTATCAGGTGCGTTACCGTGGTCGCGAATATGCCCTCAAGTGGTATTTTATCAGCAGGATCAGAGACCCGAAGGCATTTCGGGATAATCTGAGAAAAAATATAGAGGACGGAGCCCCAAATGATCAGTTTATCTGGCCCTTGTTCCTCACGCAGCCAAAACCCAATGGAGCTTTCGGCTATCTGATGGAGCTGGCTCCCCGGGGTTATGAATCCTTCACGGACATCTATAATGGATATCGGTGGGAGAAGCCACGGGCTAAGGGGCAGCCTGCCAGAAAAGTTACCGTGAGATTTGCCTCTTTGGATGTCATGATCACTGCGGCGATCAACATCGTCAAGGCATTCAGGGCATT
>CADBOX010000339.1 GCA_902796415.1 uncultured Lachnospiraceae bacterium | reverse complement strand
TCCTTGATATATTCTAAGATTTCACGCTGTTTTGCACTTATCTTACCGTAACTCATATCTGATACTCCTTTATCAAACGTATGTTTTCTATATTTTATCATGAGAAAGAAAAGAAAACAAGTGTTTGGAACATATTTTTGCTTTATTATCAAATTATCGAACATTTATTCGTTTTTCTATTGACAACCGAATAAATGTTCGCTATAATACAAACACAGTTAAACATACGTTCGCTTTTGAGATAGATAAGGGAGGTATGAAAACTATGAAAAAGAGAGCAGTAGATATGAAGAAAAACACCGGCAGGAGAGGAACATACTCAAGAAGAAGACAGGATTCCTCAAGATTATTTAAAAAGATCATCTTTGGCGTAACCTGTCTGGCTATGACAGCCGGTATCTTCGGAACTTACCACATGATGCATTCCGACATGGTTGTTGTATATGCAGATGAACATCTGTCTGATCTTCAGTATAAGATTGTGGAGATCAAGGAAGGTGACAGTCTGTGGAGCATAGCCAAAGAGAATATGAATCCCGGATTTCATGATGTGAATGAATACATTGAGGAAGTCATGACCTGTAATCAGTTATCCTCTGACAAACTCTATGCAGGCAGTTATCTTATGGTTCCCTATTATGAAATCATTGAAGAATAAATTTTTCGGATTTCATTTTAACTGAATTAACTATATATTTTGAGATTTCAATACTCAGATATCTTCCAAGAACATAATCCATTTGTTCTTACATAAAAGAAAGCCATCTCATAGTACGGAAATTATTGTCAGACAATTTTTTCCGGAAGAGATGGCTCTGTTTTTTATAAGAATAGTAATTCAGTAATTATCTTATTCACCTGGTTTATTTCTTTTTTCTCTTAACTGAACTTTTCCTGCAGCCATACGACGACGCTGGTCTTCCATAGCTGCGTAATGTTTTCTGGTGGTATTTACATCACTGTGACCCAGCACATCCGCTACGAGATAGATATCACCGGTCTCTTTATATAGCTGGGTTCCATAGGTGCTTCGCAGCTTGTGAGGGGTTATCTTTTTAAGGGTTGTTACAGTACGGGAGTATTTCTTCACCAGATTCTCCACGGCACGGACGCTGATCCTGCTTTTCTGCATGGACAGGAAGAGAGCATCTTCCGAGCCTTCCTTCGGCATGATCAGTTCCCGCTCATCCAGGTAATCAAGGAGAGCTTGCCGGACTTCCTCCCCAAAGTACAAGATCACTTCCGCACCGCCTTTTCGATGAATTTTCATTCCGTTTGTATCAAAATCAAGATCCATGATATCTAATCCTACACATTCCGATACACGGATTCCGGTACCCAGGAGAAGAGTAAGGATAGCAAGATCCCGGACCCTGGTCTTATTATGATACTTCTGTTGAGATTTGGTAAGTTTATCCCCATTTTCAACAGAATCCAGCAGACGGGCGATTTCATCTGCTTCAAGGCGGGTGATGGCCTGTTCATGCTTCTTGGGCATATTCAAAAGACTGGCTGTATTCTTCTCGATTTTTTGTTTGCGGTAAAAGAATTTATAAAAAGAACGGATGCTGGCAGTCTTACGCATTCTTCCGCGCTCCTCATTACTATGGACTTTATTATCTTCATTTTCATAAAGCTTAATATAATCCAGATATTCCTCCAGCTGTGTCAGACTGATCTGGTCCAAAACTGTCACCGGCCAGGAGACAAGGGGTTCTTTGCAGAGATCAGGATATTCTTCCATAAGAAAATGAAAAAATATCTTCAGATCATAGGCATAGGCAATCCTTGTCCTGGAAGAAGTCGTGGGTTCGATTCCACGGAAAAACTCTTTACAGAAGGAGGGAAGTTCCCTGCAGAGCCTTCGAAGCTTTAATTCATTGTCTCTGTTAATTTGTTCGGAGTAACTTGGGTTTTGTTTCATAACTGATATATTTTACCTCATTGATAATAAACAGATTATCTGACAGGCGGGCATTCCGGGTTTACGATACTTTCCATAATGGCCCGATACATCCTGGATTTGGCACCGGGATGATCATGGTTGAGCTGATTTATGATCTTTTTCACATATTCCCGTTTGGTAGAGCCATCCACAGGACATGGATTCTTAACCACAGGCAGGTCCATCTCCTTTATGAAGCCTTTTACATTCCCTTCATACATATATATAAGAGGACGGATCAGAATCAAATCTGTACGGTCCCAGTGAGTCACAGGTAAGAAGGTGTTAAATCTTCCTTCAAAGAGAAATGACATCATCATGGATTCCAACAGATCATCTTTATGATGACCATATGCAACTTTATTGCATCCCAATTCTATGATCTTATCATTCATGGCTCCTTTTCTCATTTTTGAACAAAGAGAGCAGGGATTTGTATCCTGACGTGCATCAAAGACAATCTGGGCAATCTGTGTATGGATAATATGATAAGGAACATTCAGAGAATCACATA
>CADBOX010000338.1 GCA_902796415.1 uncultured Lachnospiraceae bacterium | reverse complement strand
CCGAGTACTTCTCCCCGAAAAGAGAAGCGATAAGATCCATGTATTTGGTAGTGTCTGTCCAAAGGTAAACTCTGTGTCCCAGAGGCAACAGGGAAGCTGCTGCATATCCGAAACAAATCCCTTCCTTGGAGGCATATCCCAGGATCCAGCGAATCAGTTCAGATACCACAACGACCAGAAGAGTTATGATCAGTCCGGAAAAGGATAGTTTTATGCCCAGGATTATGGTAACCAGGTACCAGATGATACCAAGGATAGCAAAACTACCCGGTTTTTTATATTTTTTCAATATAAAGACCACTGGAAACGCACAGATCACAGCTGCCAGCGGCACGGAAACCACCCAACAGAACGGGTGCAGAAAGCTTAGGAATTCCACAGCTGCCATCAGGGCACAATAGATCAATACCATAGGGAACATGAAAGAAAAATTCTTCCGGGCTTCCTTCTTTCTGCGTTGCGCATCTGCCACACTATCCACCTGAACTTCATTGAGGATGTCTCTTTTATTCTCCATATCTTTCCTCCCCATTATCCTATATCTGCGGGATCCATATCAGCCCCGCCAAAAAGCAATCCTGTTACTGTAGCGAACAGTTATACCGATTTTATCATTATTAAAATGCCTTGTCAATTTAGCGAAAAAAAAGCACTCTGTGACCGACAAGATCACAAAGCGCTTTGCTGTTATATTATAGATAAGATGTTGGGTTGGCTGTGCCATCCTGGCCACCTGTATTATCGTTGTTATCGGGCAGAGCCTGAATTGCTCCGTTGTTGCCGGGAGCGGTCTGTGTTCCGCCATCCGTGCCGGGAGTTGTCTGGTTCTCACTGTTTGAATCCGGAGTTTGCTGATTTTCTTCAGTGCTCTGGTCTCCGTTTTCCGTCGGATTCTGGGGAGTGTTGACATCCGGTCGGTACCCATGATGCCTTCCACCGGGGCCTACCCTGTTATTTCCATTCTGGGCACCCTGGAATTCAGTAGGCTGTATTCCTCCATGGTATCCTTTCCCGGAACTGCCGACACAGTATCCTAATCCGAAGAATATGATACAGCAGAGGACAGCCCCCGTGATAAATGCTGATTTATACTTTTGCCACATATCTTTTTTCCTCCTTGATTATTGATAGGATCATCTTATTGGGGAAATATGTTGAGAAATTGATGAAAATGTGAAAAATCTGTGTCCATTTCCAAAAAAGGGATTATGAAAATATTTCAAGTGTAATTTTCAGAAAGATATTATATAATAAATATAAACTTATAATTATCTCAGGGGGGAATCCGGATGTCAGAGAAAAAAGAAGATAACAGACTGGTCTTTGCCAGTCTGATGGATCACTTATTAGAAACGGCAAAAAATAATAAAAATGTGCTGGAATATAAAGAGATCCAAGAGACCTTTAAAGATTTCGATCTCACACCGGAAAGGTTTGACTGGATTCTTGAATATCTGGATCAACAGGAAATCGATGTCCTGAATACCAACGCGGAGGAGGAAGATGATATCGACATCGATGACACCTTTGAAGTCATGGATGATAAAGATATCCTCGATGGTGTCAGCCTGGAAGATCCCGTCCGTATCTATTTAAAAGAAATCGGAAATATCCCTCTTCTGTCAGCTGATGAAGAAGTTTTTCTGGCCCAGCGGGTCGAGCAGGGGGATGTTGCGGCGAAAAAACAGCTCATCGAAGCTAATCTGCGTCTCGTGGTCAGTATCGCCAAAAAATATGTGGGGCGGGGAATGTCATTTCTTGATCTCATTCAGGAAGGAAATATCGGTCTCATGAAGGCCGTAGAGAAGTTTGATTATCGAAAAGGAAATAAGTTCAGTACCTATGCAACCTGGTGGATCAGACAGTCCATCACCAGGGGAATCGCGGATACCGGTAAAACCATCCGTGTCCCGGTCCATATGGTAGAGACTATAAACAAAACCATGCGTACCTCACGGATGCTTCTCCAGGAATTAGGAAGAGAGCCGACCTCACAGGAGCTGGCAGACAGGTTGGGCATGTCACTCCAGAAGGTGGAAGAAGTGTTGAAAACTTCCCGGGATCCCGTCTCTTTGGACACTCCCATCGGTGAGGAGGAAGACAGCCAGCTGGGAGATTTCATCCCGGATGAGTCCTCCATCTCACTGATTGATTCCGTATCACACTCCATGCTGAAAAAGGAGTTGCAAGAAGCCATGAAATCTCTGACCGACCGTGAGAGAGATGTCCTGACGCTGCGGTTTGGTCTGGAAGACGGGAAACCAAGGACCCTGGAAGATGTAGGTCAGGTGTTCGATGTAACCAGAGAGCGTATCCGTCAGATCGAAGCAAAAGCACTCCGGAAGTTGCGAAACCCTGCACACAGCAAATATCTGAGAGGATTTCTGGAAGAATAAAAGATGGGAGAATTTCTCCCATCTTATTTTTTGTATACATTCTATAATCTTCTGTGTATTATTCCATCCGGACCCACATGGCGGGACGGATTCCCTCATATCTGCTGTTATAGGGGGACCCTTTGCTGAGGGCAGTCTGGCCTCTCTTGCCATATGGTGCGATGATTGCCATGAATCTGCCATTGAATCCCGCTGTCCTCAGCCAGTAAGAGCAATAGCCCGGCGGGTCTGCTGACAGAATCAATCCCTTCATCCTGGCATAGTCCGTCGGAGCAGCAAAGGCATCTTCCCTGGAATCGAAATAACGGTCTATCTCTGCCAGACTGAGGCAGAACACCCGGTCTTCTGTATCTTCTCCGGAATCAGACGCAAAGTCCGGATTGGGATCCGCTTTGACCCTGCTTACAAGAATGGATGATTTCTCCTCCGGGGTAAAGAATTCAAGGAAATCGGAATTAAGCCAGCGGCGAAGCGTACATTTCTCCCAGGTCGCCGGCCAGTAGAATGGATCATGGTCGCTGTCAAAAGGCAGACAATTCAGAACAAAAGAACTGAAAAGCAGAACTTTGTCTTCCTTTTTTTCCAGTACAATCCATCGGATGGGCTCTTTATAGCGATCGGAATCTCTCTGAGGGTACTTGCCAAAAGAAACGATATCCCCTTTTTTCACATCTCTCATCTTTTTTTTAACTCCTTTAGGTCTGTTCCCCTTACATTAACGGGTGTTATTTGTCCTGTCAAGTATAGATTTTTTACGGAATTATTAAAATTGACCAAAATTCATAAAAATAACAGACGGAAATACCACAATAAATGATAATTGACACAGTTATGACCGAGTGATAAGATGAGATTGTGAATAAATATTGCAAAAGGGCTTTCGTTTTTGTGAACTCAAGGGCGGGGGCTTTTTTTTCGTATAAGTCCACAAAGAAAAATCCGGCACATCCACGCGGATGTGCCGGACTCCTCTGGCTTGAAGAGAGATTGAGAGGTCATTAAACATACGGT
>CADBOX010000337.1 GCA_902796415.1 uncultured Lachnospiraceae bacterium | reverse complement strand
CGTCGCTCCGAGAAGCTCATATGGCGTCACATCCAGCACATCACATATGATCAGGATCTTCTCGGATACTGGATTTGTCTTCTTCCTCTTCCAGTCGCTTATACTGCTCTGCGCGATTCCTGTCCTGTCCGAGAACTCCTTCTGGCTCATTCCCCGCTCCTGGAGCAGTTTAAAAATCCTCTCTGATATCGTCATATCCTATTCTCTTCCACTCGGTCTTACTTTTTCAATTTCCCTTGTGTCTGCTTTTTATTATGGAAATTTGCTTATTGCCATATTCCCGCTTAAACATATTTTTAAAGCAAAATATATACATGCTCTTATCCTATATGAGAAACAATTGTTTGTCTATACGTATTTATTCGTTTATAAAATATAGTGACACTTGGCTCGTTTAATCCAGCTGTACGCCATCAATCGAACTGCTGGATTAATGGCATCGCTCCTTTAAAGTCAGACCCCAAAGTGCGGTTTCCTGTTTTACTCATCTTCATCGCCAACCTTGGCCTTGGTCGCTTTAAAAAGAGCCCTAAATCCAACTGCAATCAGAGAGATTATCAAGACACAGCCAATGATTGTGACCAACATCGGATTAAGCTTTATAAGCCAGTCAAGCCACCCTCCGCCATTTCTATTGATGCAATAATAAAACCAGGATAAGATGATCAGCATTCCGCAGAGCAGAAAATCTGTCCAGCATACAACCGGATATCTCTGCCAGAACGTGGCATCAGGTGACATCGTGGATTTGAAATTAAGTTTTGTCATCTTTCCAATACAAAATAAAAAGACAAATATGACATTCAACATGCCAATCCCCCATCCACACCCAAGGATTAGAAGTTTCAAAAGATGACTTTCTTGAAATCCTTCAAAAATACTCTGGAGCGAACTGACACCACCAAACAAGACGAATGCCAAAGCCGTAAATATTCCGACAATTGTGAGTAACTGAGAATTCATTTCTTTGGTTATGGAATCTTGCGAATCTCTTATCTGCTCATTAAATCTTCTTTTGAACTCCGCATCAGATTGGCGAAGGACATTATACTGCCTGTGAGCAAGATTAACATGATCCCATATCTTCCAAACTGCTTTCCGAGTTTCGTCAATCGCGCTTTTCTCTTCTTGTGTCAAAGCCGCTGTTTCGTGAGCTGCCATATTCGCATCGGAGTCCGTATATTCCACTAACTTCTCAATATTGGAAAGCAACGTACCAAAACGATCAGGATTTGAACCCTGCATTCCTGAGTCATCATTATCCGTTATGTCATATACAATATTGGACACAGTGGAATACAGAATCCGTCTATAGGTCAGTATGTAATGATTAAGGGATGTAAAGGCTTGCTCAGGACTGAAATTCTGATTATCTACCTGCAGGAAAGAAAAGAAAACCTGCATTTCTCTCTGTCTTTCTTGTAGGCTAGAATAATTAGATTCTACTTTTCCTACTGGACGAGTCAACTGCTGAGGAATCGTTTTTGCAGGGTCGATTTTCCTTTTATTAGGCATCTAACTCCTCCTCAGCAAAGAAATCTCTTATACTTCTTTTTGTAATAATGTTACTCCTATAAGGAGCATAGGCCCGGACCCACGGATCTTGATGATGTGTTATTTCTACCAGTTGAGAAGCTGTATATTTTGCACACTGGTCTACCATATCCTCGATCAAGGCTTTATCAGGAGGACTGATTCGTCCAAGTAGGCTGGTACTAATATACGGAATGTTTGAGCTTCCGTAAACCTTATATCTATGATATACCTCTGGAACAACAGGGCCAAAGTCCCAAGCTTCTATTTCTTCTGGGAAGCACGGTGATCCTGTACTTACAAGAAACTCCGCTTGTGCAAAATAGAGTAGCTTTTGCAGCTTAAGGTTGCTCACCGAATAATTCTTCTCATTACAGTATTTGATGATATATTTTGCCACTAATAAAACACTATACATGAATCTCACCTCCGTCCTTATTTATTATACGCAGTCAATGTAGATAAAGTGTGAACAAAATCTCACTTTATCTACGTACCGCCAATGATTCTGACAGCCTTCTGATGACGTAACCACGATATCTATACCTTATCATTACGTAGCAACCAGAAGTTATCCATCTTTAGCCATGATATTGCCTCTCTCTGCCTGGCTATGGATATTATCCGGAATAACGAGCACAGATGAAGCAAAAGGCTTATCAAAAACAGCTGTAAGCTTTATGACGGAAAAGTGGTGTTTGATTTAATGGGATCATGCCCCACGGCTAAAGCCAAAAACACTCTTTATTCATAGTACATGAGAAATGATTATTTGTCTACACGTATTTATTCGTTTATAAAAATTTCATGGTGCCTGACACCAAGGTGGTCGGGGTAATCCTCGCCTTTAATCACCGTAACAGAGAAACCGGCATCAGCCAGCAGGTGATCTGCCTTCAGACCGAAAAGTCTCTTATGGTCATTTTGCCCGTAACGGGAAAGGCGCATCTCAT
>CADBOX010000336.1 GCA_902796415.1 uncultured Lachnospiraceae bacterium | reverse complement strand
GCGATAACTGAATAACAGATTATAGTATGAAGCAGTGGTCTGATGGACGCTTTTACCGGAAGTCAAAGAAATGGAAAGAGAAGCCGGATTGGAGTGACAGGAAATGAAATTTACGAATGGGTTTTGGATGGTAAGGGATGAGTATATCCCGTCTTATGTCTGCGACTTTCATAGTGTACGGGAAGATGAAGAAGGTATTCATGCCTATGCTCCCTACAGGAAGATTGAGAGCAGAGGAGATCAGCTGAACACAGGAATGATGACATATACTTTCACGGCACCCTGCGAGGATGTGCTGGGTGTGAAGATGCAGAATCACATGGGAAACTATGTGACGCAGCCTTCTTTCCATATCAACGGGGATGAAGGGGGCAGGCCTGTCCACACTGAGAATGGAAAGGAACATTGCTTTACTTCAGGCAGACTTTCCCTGAAGGTTTCCCTGGGAGATCCTCTTATGGTTTTTGAGGGGGACGGAAAGGAGCTTACGAAGATCCCTGCAAAAACGACGGGCATGATGGATACCAGGGACGGACATTCCTATCTGGTGACAGGGTTAAATCTCGGAGTCGGCGAGCTGGTCTACGGCCTGGGAGAGCGTTTTACCGGGATGGTAAAGAACGGGCAGGTTGTGGATATCTGGAATGAAGATGGCGGCACTGCCAGTGAAATCGCTTATAAGAACATTCCCTTCTACTATACCAACGGAGGGTATGGTGTTTTTGTGCGCCATCCCGGCCGCGTAAGCTTTGAGGTGGCCAGCGAAAAGGTAGAGACTGTCCAGTTCTCGGTGGAGGATCAGGAACTGGAATATTTCTTTATTTATGGACCTGCACCAAAGGATATACTGGAAAAATATACTTTCCTGACCGGCAGGGCACCGCTGCTTCCGGACTGGAGTTATGGCCTGTGGCTTTCGACTTCCTTTACGACGGACTATAATGAAAAGGTTGTCAGCAGTTTTATCAACGGCTTCAGGGAACGGAAGATTCCTCTGGAAGTCTTTCACTTTGACTGCTTCTGGATGAAAGGATTTGAATGGTGCAATTTTCAGTGGGACGAGGAACTGTTCCCGGATCCGGAAGGGATGCTTGCCCGGCTCCATGAGAAGGGACTGAAGATCTGCGTATGGATCAATCCTTATATCGCCCAGAAATCTCCGCTTTTCAGAGAGGGGATGAAAAAGGGCTTCCTGGTGAAGCGGCCGGACGGCAGGGTCTGGCAGTGGGATCTATGGCAGGCCGGAATGGCCCTGGTAGATTTTACCAACCCGGATGCCTGTTCCTGGTATTCCTCAAAGCTGAAAAAGCTGCTGGATATGGGTGTGGATTGCTTTAAGACAGACTTCGGTGAAAGAATCCCGACGGACGTGGTCTGGTTTGACAGGAGCGATCCGCAAAAGATGCATAACTACTATACTTTTCTCTATAACCGGTGCGTATTTGAACTCCTGAAGCGGGAAAAGGGCGAGGGAGAGGCTGTTCTGTTTGCCCGCAGTGCAACAGCGGGAGGACAGCAGTTTCCGGTTCATTGGGGAGGGGATTCCACCAGCCAGTATGTGTCTATGGCGGAGACTCTCCGGGCGGGACTGTCCCTGGCGGACAGTGGTTTTGCCTATTGGAGCCACGACATCGGGGGCTTTGAGGATACAGGGTCTGCGGATCTGTACAAACGCTGGGTGGCCTTTGGACTGCTGTCATCACACAGCCGGCTCCACGGTTCCGGGTCTTACCGGGTTCCCTGGAACTATGACGACCTTTCCTGCGAGGTGGTCCGGCTGTTTGCCCGCTTGAAGATTGCCCTGAGGCCTTATCTGAAGAGAATGGCCGTGGCTGCCGCAGAGCACGGAACTCCGGTCATGCGTCCGATGCATATGGAGTTTCCTGACGACCCGGCATGCGAGTATCTGGACCGGCAGTATATGCTGGGTGACTCCATCCTGGTTGCTCCGGTTTTTTCACCGGACGGTGACGTTCGTTTTTACCTTCCTGAGGGCAGGTGGCAGCACCTGCTGGACGGCGGCATCTATGAAGGGGAAAAATGGTATCAGGAAATCTATGACTATTTCAGCCTTCCGCTGTTTGTCCGCGAGGGAGATGATCTGACAAAGCTGAATCTGAGCCGGGAAAGCCTGCTGCGCTGACCGCATACAGAGGTGCAG
>CADBOX010000335.1 GCA_902796415.1 uncultured Lachnospiraceae bacterium | reverse complement strand
ATATTCAAAGCGGGGATGTTAAGCAATGCGAGTGGAATCGTTTTGATGCATAATCATCCTTCTGGAGAAGTCGTTCCTTCTAAAGAGGATGACGACCTGACAGCGAAAATCTATAACATAGGGAAGCTCCTGGAGATCCCGTTACATGATCACGTGATCGTAGGAGTAGACACTGCCACGCAAAAGACAAATTATTATTCATACAACGATAAAAATCGTCTGATCGACTTTACGTCTGTCCATATGGATGACCTGGTGAAGATGATGGCTGCAGAAAAGAAAGGAAACAGATCAAGAAAGAAATCTGGTAATAAGAAAATCAGATAATGTAGTGGCTTTATTCGCCAATAACGTTATTTCTACAGACATCTGTATAAATATCTATGGCTACTACTACCAGTCAACCAGAAGGAGGAAGGATATGTATAAAGAACACAGAGGACAAATATCAAAAATAATTGAGGATTCATTTGATGAAGCCCTCTCGGGACCTTACAAACTATTTATTGATGACCGGCCAACCGGCACTGGCAAAACTTATCAGCTCCCTTATCTGACCAGGATTGCAGAAAGGCATGGAATCAAGCGCAGTTTTATCCTAACGCCACAAAAAGAGCAGCGTGATGAACTATGTAGCAAATACTTCCTTCGACATTATCCGCAGGATGAAGTCATTGTCATTTCCGCAGACGGAGAACTTTTCGCTAGGGATTCAGTTTGGAATGAAGGGATAAAACAGATTATTGAACGTATTGGACTCAAAGATCGAATTCATGAAATTGAACGTCAAATTATTCGACATCAAGAAGGTGAAAAAGAGATTACAAGGAATTGTGCTCTTGAAAATCAGAAAGCTGGCATCATTGAAAGCGAACGTATTCTTGGGAAACATCGGAGAGAGATATGGAAGCAACTAACAAAACAATACAGATATGATTCAAAGAAGCGTTGCTTCATGATTAGAGAAACAAAAGAGCGTGCCTTTATACCCACGGATGAGGCCGCCCTTCGAAAGCTATTTCCCTTGGAACTGGATGAAACTGGACAGTATAGAGTCATTATCATGACTTTCCAGAAAAATCTGCACGGGATATCTCAAAACACATTTGACAACCTTTTCTTCTCTTCAGATATTACCAAAGATTCTGCCATCTTCATTGATGAATCCGATGAGTTCTATAAAGCAATCCTGAATTATCTGGTCGATCGTGCACAGCGTTCAGATGTATCACTGATCGAGCTGTTTGAATATATCTACCGATATATTCCCAAGTATTCAAAGCATACACAGCAGATTTCAGAATCCGTGACGATCGGTGAAGCAGCAACAAAAATCCGGAACGATATCGCCGCTCTTCTTAAGGAATACAAGCTTTTTGCTGATAACAGCAGGAACTATATCCGTAACCTGAAACTAGAACTTGAAGATGACGGTTCTATCATGATCGTGCAGTACTCAGGATATACTTCGGATTTTGGGAAGCACATGGGTATCTATTCCCCGGATGATCTTTCCCATCCTGCTGTTATCCATGCCTGTGCGGAAAATGAAAAACCAGATCTCCCGCTAAAAGCATTTGTTGAAAAAGCTTTATGGATAGTCGACAGGACTGCCGGCTTTATCAGGAGAGTGGCTTACAAGCTTTACGATCTGCCAATGCTTACGGATGAGGAAGCCACTCAAAATGCCCTGTCCATCATGCAGTTCCGCGATACATTTCTCCGTTTTATGCTTTCCATCATGATTCCTGAGAAAGGCGGACGAAAGCTCCGTCCTGAAAAAAAGAATACAGAGCCTGATCCGTTCCGTACCGGCATTACAGTCACCAGGTTCGAGGATGACCCTTCCCATGAGCATCTAACACGGATCCGCACTCTGTATATCAAGATGTTGCCGGCGTATTGGATGCGTTCGATGATCCGAAACGCCCGGTTCGTAATGCTGATCTCAGCGACTGCACGTATGGATGCTATGAATGATTTTCCCCGCAAGTATATCTCATTCGATGACGATGGAAATAACATATGCTACGAAATGAGTCCGGATAACTTGAAACATATACAGGAATACATTACGGACATGAAAAAAATCCAGTATGGTGACACGGAGCAACATGTTTTTATCAGTAAGTATAGTTGTGACTGTATATATGACATACTTCAGACAACACCAGATAATGATACGTTACCAGTCTTGTTCCCTTTTGGAGTCTCTTCACTTTCCGATATGGATATTGTTGCAAATGGAGGCGGAGGCCGTGAAAATCTTGCCTTTATCATCCAACAGATGGTAGATGTCATCCGTTATCGCCGTTTCGTCCATGATGAAACATACGTGCATGAGATCTACCTGACAAAAGGATTTTCAGCTTCTGAAATTGCCGATGTGATACGTGAATTGGGATATGAATCAAAGGATTTTGCTTCTCTCTTCAAGGGCATCATCATAGGATGCATAAAAGCAGGCAATATTACATTCCAATCGGATGAAATGAATAACTGTCGTACGGACAATATCCATATAAAGGAAGGACAGAAGGTTTTCATCATTTCCGCTTACGTGTCCGGTGGCAGAGGGTATGATCATACTGTTTACAATGAAACAGATGGTAAAACATACAACATATCGGGGATAAGCTGTAAAAGGCCAGCATATATCCTTCCTGGATTATCAGCTAACGTCAACAGTAAGACTCTTCTTGAGTGTGCGTGTAACCTGATCAATGGGGGATATATTTGCAACAATATCTGGGGAACATACAGGATCTTGTCCCGTCACTTGTCCGGCAACAACTCTTGTTATCCTCGTGATTTTATGCCGAACGATGACTTGTCCCCCTATAAACAGACGGAGAATTCCATTCTTTCCCAAACGATCGGACGATTCCGTATGGATGCCTGTGCAGATATTACTACGATACATATCGATCAGAACATACTTGTTAGTGATCGATGTCTGAAGCTGATACAATTTGAAGACCGTACAACCAGCTATGAAATGGATATGGTGCTAAAAGAAGCCGATCGTTTCTACAGGAAGCAATATTCCCAAAAAACTGCTACTTATATCGAATGGAATAAGCATGCAGATGATGTTTGCCAGAAGTACACAAAAAGTCTTCTTCCAACTGCCAAAAATCAGGCTGACCTGAAAACAATCAAGTTCTGCGCAGAAAAGCTGGAAGCGATGAAAATCGCCTCAGTAATAGCTGAAAGATCCATAAATAAAACAGTCCAGGAATGGCTGAAGGCAGAGTCTCGTCTTCGGAAAGGCGGGCCGATCCGGATCACAAAAAAGTCCATTCAAGATTCTGTAAAGCTCTTCTGGAGAGATGAGCAGCTGCCGAACACAGCTATGGGACCCGGTTCTATATCAAAAGTCCTCTATGAACCTACTGATTTCCTTTCAGATGTCATGCCGGAGGGAGTTGCCCGGATCCGTGAAGCATTTGCTCCGCTTTTTACTAATTCCTTCAGGGACGATACATTAAGGGGACAGAGATCATATTCCATATCAGATCAGGGCGCTGGTTTCCTGAAAGGTGAGATCGGTGAGCGATTTGCAGAAGAAATCTTTCGATACGTCATCGAGCACGGAGCATATTCTGAATTCAGGATCTACCCATTCGCAGAACGTTTAGCCAAACCTTTTATTTATCAGTATGAAGACTTTGACGGGATCCTCGCGCCGAACGTATTCTGGGACGCAAAGAATGTACATGATGATTTGTTGCTACTGGCGCCAAATAGAGCACTGCCTGAACCTCCTGAAATTCCCGATCTATTTTCCTCAAATAAAGACCCTGATGTTCTCTGGAATTCAATGAGAAATAAGTTCAGACGGATGCCGAAGGACCAGATGAATTATCTGATCTACTTCAGCACCCGGTTCATAGGTAACAGGAAACCACCTAAATTCTATCGCCCTGCCAAGAGCAATTTATTAGGCAGGCT
>CADBOX010000334.1 GCA_902796415.1 uncultured Lachnospiraceae bacterium | reverse complement strand
TAATTACTGCTGGCGCAAAGTACAATCGTTAAATTCCAGTTGTTCGAGGAGATCGGCTATGGATATAAAATGGGTAGTTTGCAGATATAAGGCAGGTGAACGAAAAGCTGGAAGACACAAATGATTCAATGAACAAGATACTGTCGCAGAACGTCAGGATGGGCATCAATACCAGAAAGACAGGACTGAGTAATAACGTTACTCAGAAACAGAGATACTTATGTTGAGGAATGATAAGGCTCATGATATGATTGTACTATCATTATTAGTATTATTAACCTATGTCATTTCATGGATCACTGGTTAGACAGGAGGAATATCATGAGATCAAAATCCAAGACACTATCTATAATTGTTACGGCTGTTTTGACTATCATGTTTATCTTCCCGGTATCAGGACTTCCCGGGTGGTTAAGCTTCGGGATCATGGAAGTTTATGCCGTGGGAGGAATGAGTGACTGCGGACCGAATCTGTCGACTGTATATGGGGAGAGTTCAGGTATTCTGTCAATTCAGGTAAAGGAAAAAAGCAATCCTTCCCGTTCGATGTATAATTACAGCGATACAGTATTACCCCCCTGGGATAGCGTGAGGAGTTCAGTAAAATCAATATCGATCCATTCAGGCGTGGAGAATATCGGAAACTACGCTTTTAAAAATATGACTTCCCTTACGGAGGTGTATATTCCGAAAAGTATGATAGCGATTTTTCCTAATGCATTCGAGGGATGCACCAACCTGAAAAAAGTGTATTACGGTGGTTCACACAGTGCATGGCAGACTCTCACGGCAAATACCCAACCCGGTAATGGTCCGCTGATGTCTGCAACCACAATATACGGGGACGACGGAGAGATGACCTATAATTTTCGTAAAGAGGGAGGAGGATCATATCAGTATAACGGCTCCTCCTCTAATACCTGGTTGAAGAATACTTTCACCATACTTGAACGCAATGACCTGATAACCTGGAGTACAACATCTTTCTTTTCAGACTCTATTGATTTGAATAAAGATGGAACAAACGATATCAGTTGTCATTTCAGTGATACGCCTCCATCATATTCGTTAGCCACACTTACTGAATCAGATCTTGTGGGTAAAACATATACCTTTGAGATTGATAAGGATATGGATCTTCTCGGTATGAATGATAACTTTTATCATTATTACAGCAAAGTTACCTTTATATTCCCGCTGAAGTTTGATGGAGACAAGGGGAGTTTTACACTGGATCTTGTAAATAAGGCTGCCATAGACAGTGAAGATTTATCTTTACTTGGCGGATGTTTAAACGCTGCGAACAACACGGATTCCAGTATAATCTGTCATTTCAGTGGGCCGATTACGGAAGTAGACCTTAACAAAGACGGCAGTATAGATTTGATTATTGACAACTCAACGACTTCGATTAAAAAGGCGGAAACCTGCAGTGTAAAAGAGACTTCATTTACAGTAAAACTATCTGACAGTGCCAAAAACCAGTTGAACAACATGGAATGGTACTACTACAGTACAGTTACATTTAAGCTTTCTGAGCCGGAAAAACCGACTACTGCTGGAACTCCGACGGAAACACCGTTGGAATCGTCAACAGACATTTATGGCAATGTGCTCGGGACAGAAACGCAGAAAGAGAACCAAATCCTCTCTTTGGATGATGACAAAGATCCTGTCGGATCCTCTTTCAGCCTGCTTCAGGCAAAGATGAAGAAGGCCGCCAAGACCTCCATAACAATCTGCTGGAAAAGAGTACCTGGAGCAACATCCTATACGGTATTTGGGAATAAATGTGGAAAGGGCAATAAGTACCAGAAGATCATTACAGTGAATGGTGTACAGTATGTTCACAAAGGCTTGAAGAAAGGGACGTATTATAAGTTCCTGATCGTAGCAAACGGAGGTGGTAAGGCAAAAGCTGTTTCCAAGGTGGTTCACGCTGCAACCAGTGGTGGAAAGGTTGGGAACAACAAGTCTGTAAAAATATCCAGCAAAAAGACAGTTACATTAAAGAAAGGCAAGATATCCAAAATTAAAGCCAAAACTGTTGCAAAGAGCAGTAAGCTGAAGGTTAAGAAGCATAGGAAGCTTATGTTTGAGACAGATAATCCGAAAGTTGCTACCGTGAATAAGAGTGGGAAGATCAAAGCGGTTGGCACAGGCTCCTGCAATATTTACATTTATGCGCAGGATGGCACGTTTGCCAAAGTGAAGGTTAAGGTCAAAAAATAGACAATCAGAAACGGGCGTTCCTGCATGTAAGATATAAAAGGGAAAAACCGCTTTATGGACGAGTATTAATGTATTTTGCTGTAGATAGCATGGACAGATATTATTTCTGAAGAATAATCATAGTGTTGTTTTGGCAAAGGGAGTTCCAGATAGGAACTCCTTTTAAATTGCATTCAATCTTGTTGATATGGATAATTCCGATTGCTATAATCCTTTCGATTACATCCGCTCTGATATCCTGCCGGGAGGAGCAGTGGTCGCCCAGGGAAGCCAGCAGCCTGACAGAAGAAAAACGGGATCGGATGTGTCTGTAAAGCCCGAAAGGAAAGATACAGGTCCTAAAGTTGGAAAAGAAGTTAAACGACTGGAAAAAAAGAAATCAAGGTAAAATGATTTTGTGCATGTTCTGTTTCTGAATTCCGTGATAAAGTAACAATATAAAACCATTACAAATCTGTCGTGTTTACCGGAAAGATGTTATTGGTTACGTTAAAAAGGAGGATCAGAACATGATTAATAAAAAGTCTGTTAAGCATCAAAATATCCCTGTCCAGAGATTCTTTGTTTTGTTCGCAGTAACAGTTCTTTCTTTATTTTTCAGTGTGAATGTACAGGCAAAGGAAAC
>CADBOX010000333.1 GCA_902796415.1 uncultured Lachnospiraceae bacterium | reverse complement strand
TACTTGGTGAAAAAAATGATTTTAATCCGAGAATCATCTTTATTTTTATGGGAAAATTACCAAATAATAGCGGATTGAAATCCTGCCTATCTATAATAAATGACTATAAATAGGCATATTATTTATAGAAAACAGAAAAAAAGATAGGTGTTCCTTATATTAAATCGTTAAAAAATAAACAAACTATTGATATTTTTTATACAAAAAATGGGAAAAGAAAAGAGATGATAACAATCTGACCTTATGGATTCTTATTAAATTGAGCTTTTACACATCATCAAAAATCGATTATTATTAGGTCTGAGTCAATTTGGGAAATAACATAATATGCTAATTTGATATAGAGAAAATTGAAGGAGAGATGTATTATCATGACTGACAAAAAAGTTCTGACCATACAGGATATCTCTTGTATGGGACAGTGTTCCTTAACGGTTGCCCTGCCAATCATATCTGCCTGCGGTGTGGAGACGGTTATTCTTCCGTCTGCGGTTTTGTCCACCCATACAGGAGGATTCACAGGATATACTTTCCGTGATCTGACGGAAGACATTCCGGGGATCATGAGCCACTGGAAGAAAGAAGGTCTGAAATTCGATTGTCTTTATACAGGCTATCGTGGAAGTGTTCTCCAGATCGAGTACGTAGGTCAGCTGAAGGAAAATGTGCTCAATGACGGAGCCAAACTGATCGTGGACCCTGCTATGGCAGATCATGGTAACCTCTATTACGGCTTTGATCAGGACTTTGTAGCTAAGATGGCAGAATTATGTGGCACTGCGGATGTCATCCTGCCGAATGTGACGGAAGCGGCTTTCATGACAGGATTGGAATGCCGCCTGGATGGTCACGATGAGGCTTATATTCTTGAGCTTCTAAAAGCTTTGGGACAAAAAGGAGCGGGAACGGTCATCCTTAAAGGGATTCGCTATAACAAAGATGAAATCGGCGTGGCAGTCTATGACAGTAAGACGGAAAATCTGGATTACTATTTTACGGAGTTTGTTCCTTATCTTTCTCATGGTACAGGAGACTGTTACGCAGCAGCATTTACCGGAGCAGTCATGCAGGGTAAGGACTATCTTGCAGCTGCCGGGCTTGCGGCAGATTTTGTGGTGGAATGTATCAAAAAGACCAAGGATGATAAAAATCATGCATATGGAGTGAAATTTGAGAGAGTACTTCCTATGCTGGTACAGGAATTAAACTGTTGATCTATATAGGCTTTCTTCTGTTAATATATAGATAATATATAGGATGATAATATTATATAGGAATAAAAAAGTTCTCATTATTTCATTTTTATGTTATAATGAGAACGCTTTTTTAATTTATGATACTTTAAAAATGAGATAATAGATATAATAAAGGAGTTTAGCATGGGAGGATTTTTTGGTACGGCCTTAAAGACGGATTGTGTCATGGATTTGTTTTATGGTGTGGATTATCATTCTCATTTAGGTACCAGGCGAGGAGGTCTGGCAGTCCATGGAGAGGGCGGTTTTAACCGTGCGATCCATAATATTGAAAACTCACCTTTTCGTACAAAATTCGAGCATGATGTGAACGATATGCAGGGGAATCTTGGAATCGGCTGTATCTCGGATTTTGAACCACAGCCATTGCTCATCAGTTCCCGCCTGGGCAGTTTCGCCATAACGACTGTCGGAAAAATTAATAATTATGAAGAACTGGTGCAGGAACTCTATCAGAATGAACATGCTCATTTTCAGGAGATGACTAATGGCCAGATCAATATAACGGAGCTTGTGGCAGCCCTGATCTGTCGAAAAGATTCTTATGTGGAAGGAATCCGTTATGTACAGGAGAGAGTGGATGGTTCCATGACTTTTCTGCTTATGACAAAAGAAGGGCTTTATGCTGCCCGGGACCAGTTCGGCAGAACGCCCCTTGTCATAGGTGTAAAGAAAGAAGGCTTTTGTGTTTCTTTTGAGAGTCATGCCTTTTTTAACCTTGGATACAAACCTTATAAAGAATTAGGACCCGGTGAGATTGTATATATCACACCGGAAGAAGTGACAGTCCTCAAGGAACCCGGAGATAAGATGAAGATATGCTCTTTCTTGTGGGTTTATTATGGATACCCTACCTCGAATTATGAGGGGGTGAATGTGGAGCAGATGCGTTATCGCTGCGGAAGCATGCTGGCAAAAAGGGATGAGGGCAAGGTGGAACCTGATCTGGTAGCAGGAGTTCCGGATTCCGGGATCGCCCATGCCATCGGTTATTCCAATGAGGCCCATGTTCCCTACGGACGTCCTTTTATCAAGTATACTCCAACTTGGCCCCGTTCTTTCATGCCAACCAATCAGAATAAACGTGACTTGATTGCCAAGATGAAACTGATTCCGGTGGAAGCATTGATCCAGGGGAAAAAATTATTATTGATTGATGATTCCATCGTACGTGGTACCCAGCTTAGGGACACTACGGCCTATCTATATGAAAACGGCGCTAAAGAGGTACATATCCGTCCTGCCTGTCCGCCTCTGGTTTATGGATGCAAGTATCTGAACTTCTCCAGATCAAAATCTGAGATGGAACTGATCACCCGAAGGGTGATTGAGAAGAGGGAAGGCCCGAATTGTCCGCAGGAGATTCTGGATGAATACACAGACCCAACCTCAGAAAGATACGCCAATATGATTGAGGATATTCGTAAAACACTGAATTTTACTTCTCTCCGCTATCATCGTCTGGATGATCTGTTGGATTCCATAGGAATCGACCCCTGTAAAGTGTGTACCTATTGTTTTAATGGAAAAGAATGATTTGGATTCAAGACCCGTTCGCGGGTCTTGACTTATATTCAGAAAGGAAAGGAAAACCGATGAATGAACTTCCCATGGAATTTATTAAAGATCTTACACTGATGACCATACAAAAGGAAGCCAGATGGATGGAATATGACAATGAGATGGAGGATTTTCAGTTACAGAGATACCTGGATGAAGAGATTATCCCCGACCTGTATCTGTTTTTGTGTGGATATATCCCGGACCTTGATATGGAACTGTCCATTCAGATTTTTGAAAAGGATCGGAAAGGAATCTTTTCTTCTGCCATACGTGATCAGGGAGAACTGCATCAGATGGAATTCTCCATGGGTAGATTTCAGGAAGATTTTGAATTCAATATGCTGGTGTATGCTGCGAATACGCAGATTATGTTAAGAGAGATGGAACTATCTTATCATCAGATGTCCCAGCAGCTGGCAGAGTCAAAGAGCGGATGTGCAGGATGTAAAGGCTGCGGCTGACGAATAATACCTTGTCATGATTCCTTTAGAATGATATAATGCAAGATGCGGTATTCAGAGGTTAAAAGTATAAAACTGCCATAAGAACAGGCAGGAATGAGATAAAACAGATGGAGGGAATATAAATGTATGTTGTTTGTTTGGACTTAGAAGGTGTTCTTGTTCCGGAGATCTGGATTGCCTTCTCTCAGGAGACGGGAATTCCCGAACTTAGAAGGACAACCAGGGATGAACCGGATTATGATAAACTGATGAGGTTTCGGATGGATATCCTGAAGGAACACGGGCTGGGCCTTAAAGAGATTCAGGAAACTATCGCTAAGATCGATCCTTTGCCGGGAGCAAAAGAATTTCTGGATCAGCTGCGTACAGAGTGTCAGACCCTCATACTCAGTGATACTTTTGAGGAGTTTGCAAAACCTCTCATGAAAAAACTTGACTGGCCTACTATCTTCTGTAATTCACTGGAAGTAGACCAGGACGGAACCATCATCGGATATAAAATGAGGTGCGAGAACTCCAAACTGACTACAGTACATTCTCTTCAGGCCTGTGGATATGACACTATCGCCAGCGGGGACAGCTTTAATGATCTCGGCATGATTAAGGCAAGTCAGGCCGGCTTCCTTTTCCGCACCACTGACCAGATCCGTGCGGATTATCCGCAGTATCCGGCCTTTGAAGATTATGACGAACTCCTGAATGCAATCCGGGGTGTGATTGCCAGGAAATAAGAAGGAATAGTAAACTGCAATGTAGCATATGTCATATTGATAAACTACATTGCAGTTTTTTGACAACTTGAGGGTCCCATGGAGAAGAAAAGAACAGTCCGAAAGAGGAAAATTCCCAAAAAGCATATCGTGGTCTTTCAGGATGCTAATGACAAAGTATTCAAGACTTTGTTCGTCGAAGATGGGTCTGATGCCTCCCCTCCACCAATGAAAAGCATCCAGTTTGAGACAAAACACCATCAGATTATCTTCGCAGGCTGGGATCAGGATCTGACTTCCATCCACTCAAATCTGGTGGTGCATCCTATATATAAGGAAGTGCCGAAAGAGTACCTTGTGATGTATTTCCATGAAAACGGAAAGATATTAGGTACTGAGACGGTGCCTTACGGGGAGACAGCCAGGGCAGATTTTCAGCCGGTAAAAAAAGAGACCGAGGAATATCTCTATCATTTTGACGGGTGGGACTGTGATCTGACAAATATAGATTCAGACCGTATGGCGAAAGCGATATTCAGGTCAGAGAGAAAAAAGTTTCCGGTGCGTTTTTATGATGCGGAAGGAAATATTCTCCTGGAACAGCAGGTTTATTATGGAAAAGGTGCAAAAGAACCTGACTATGTAAAAAAACGAGAAGATGCTACTTTTTATTATCATTTTGAAGCCTGGGATACCCCCCATGATGATGTAAGAAAACCTCTGGACATTCATCCGATCTTTCAAAATATATATAAGGAATATACCCTGCGTTTTTTCGATGAAGACAGATTAATAGCAGAGAAAAACTATCATTATCTGGATCTTGTGGAATATCCGACCATGAGGAAAAAGGGATATGATTTTATCTGGGATGAATTTATAGAGAAAGCCAGAGGATCGAAAGACATTAAGGGGACTTTTGTTTTTTCTAATATAAAAGGAAAGAAGATCAGGACGGAGGAGGGTCTTTTTGAGATAATAAATCCATCTGTCAGCGACGGCAGTGTACGTCTGCTTCAATACAACAGTGAAGGACAGAAAATCTCTGTCCCTGATTCAGTGAAATTGGGGGACTATTTTTATAAAGTGGAGTATATTCATGGAGAAGCTTTCTCACAGTGTCCGAATGCTGTGACAATCATCTGCTCTGACAGTGTGAAATTCCTGGAGGATCGGTGTTTTGCTTCCTGTAAAAGATTGCAGGAGATCGTCATCGGTGAAAATGTCTGTCAGATAGGTAAAGCAGCATTCGGGGATTGTAAAGCCCTAAAACGTATTATATGGAAGACAGACCGTATCCTGAAATTGAACAGACAGACTTTTGATAAGGCGAATGCCAGAATTCTCTGTATCGTTCCTTCCGGGTTGAAATCAAGATATGAGGAAATCCTGGCAAGAGTTATCAGGGAGAAAACCTTCCGTATTTTGGGAAAATCAATATAATTAAAAAAAATCCTTGACACAGGAAATCAACTGTGTTAGTATGAACAAGCTGTCGCAAAGAGACAGCACCGCATCTTGATAACTGAATAACAAAACAACCTTGAACGTTCAATTCATACAAAGCGTAAGC
>CADBOX010000332.1 GCA_902796415.1 uncultured Lachnospiraceae bacterium | reverse complement strand
TAATAACCACGGAAGGAGAAGAAAAATGAGCGATTTAATTAAGGCTCTCGATGATTTACAGAAAGAAAAAAACATTGAAAAAGAAGTCATCATGCAAGCCATTGAAGATTCCCTTGTGGCGGCATGTAACCGCGACTTTGGGAAGAATGCCATCGTGAATGTACACATGGACAGAACCACCGGAGATATCGAAGTGACCGTGGAAAAAACCGTGGTGGAAGAAGTGGAAGACGCTTCCTGTGAGATCAGTCTGGAAGATGCCAGAATGCGTAATAAAAACTATGAGCTCGGGGATGTTATTCAGATAGAGGTAACTCCCAAGAACTTCGGAAGAATCGCGGCACAGCATGCGAGAAGTGTCATCGTTCAGAAGATCAAAGAAGAAGAACGCAGGGTGTTATTCCAGCATTTCTCCCTGAAAGAGAAGGACATCGTCACAGGTGTAGTTCAGAGATTCAGCGGCAATAATATCTGCATCAGTCTGGACGACAAGACGGACGCGGTACTCACGGAGAAGGAACAGGTCAGAGGAGAGGTTTATCACCCAACAGACCGCATCAAATTGTACATTATTGAGGTAAAAGATACCAATAAAGGACCTAAGATCCTGGTTTCCAGAACGCATCCGGAACTGGTGAGACGTCTTTTCGAAAAGGAAGTCAGCGAAGTGTATGACGGAACCGTAGAGATTAAGAGTATTGCCAGAGAGGCAGGTTCCCGCACCAAGATTGCTGTCGCTTCCAATGATCCCAACGTAGATCCCGTAGGCGCCTGCGTCGGCAAAAACGGAGCCCGTGTGGATGCTGTGGTAAATGATCTGAAAGGCGAAAAAATCGATATCATCACCTGGGACGAGGATCCCGCAAGATTGATCGAGAATGCTTTAAGTCCATCCAGCGTCATTTCCGTTGATGTCAACTATGATGAAAAGAGTGCCAGAGTGGTAGTTCCGGATTATCAGCTGTCTCTCGCAATCGGCAAAGAAGGACAGAATGCCCGCCTTGCCGCAAAACTTACCGGTTATAAGATTGATATCAAGAGCGAATCTCAGGCTGCAGAGCTGGCTGAGATGGAAGACTATGACAGAGACAGGGATTATGACGACCGTTACGATGAGGATTATGACGATCGTTATGACGATGATTATGATGACCGCTACGATGACGAATATGATGAAGATTACGATGATCGTTATGACGATGATTATGATGAAGATTACGATGATCGTTATGATGAGGAATATCGTGACGGTGATGAGGAATACTACGAAGAAGATTCCAGAGAAGAATATGTTGAGGAATGATCTTTGAGACTTTAAAACTGGTGATCGGATATGGGAAGAAAAATACCGTTAAGGCAGTGTGTAGGCTGCCGTGAGATGAAGACAAAAAGGGAGATGATCCGTGTGATCAAAACACCGGAAGATGAGATCTGCCTGGACCGGAGCGGAAAGAAGAACGGTCGGGGGGCTTATCTGTGTTTCAACCCGGATTGTCTCAGGAAAGCAATACGTTCCAAGGCTTTGGAGCGTTCCTTGAAAATTACCATTCCAGATGAGATTTATGAAAGATTAGAAGAGGAGATGGAGATACTTGATCACGAAGGATAAAGCTTTGTCAATGATTGGGTTGGCTGCCAGAGCCGGGAAAGTGGCAAGCGGTGAGTTTTCCACAGAAAAGGCTGTGAAATCATCAAAAGCTCATTTGGTTATCGTAGCCCTGGATGCCTCGGATAATACCAAAAAAATGTTCCGGAATATGTGCGACTTCTATAAAGTACCTTTTCATATCTATGGAACAAAAGAGGAATTAGGACATTGGTCAGGTAAAGAACAAAGGGCTTCCATCTGTATCTTAGATGAAGGTTTTGCAAGATCAATCGTAGAAAAAATCAGTCTAAATATGGAGGTGTAGCGGATGGCAAAAATGAGAGTCCATGAAGTGGCAAAACAGCTGAGTAAAACCAGCAAAGAAGTAATTTCTGCCTTAAAGCAGAATGGAATAGATGTACAGAGTCATATGAGTACCATCACAGAAGAAAGTTTCGAGATGGTCAAAAAAACTTTTGGGATAGGCAGAGAACCCGTTAAAGAACCTGCAAAAGAAGCTGCAAAGAAGCCGGCTCCTGCCAGAAAGAACCCGGAAGAAGAAAAAACAATTCCTGCATCTGCGCCAGTCAGAGAACGCAGACCGGCAGAGGGAGTTTCCAGAGAAGGAAACCGTCCGAACCGGGAGAACAGGGACTCCCGACAGAGGGATAATACCCGTAATAGTGGCAGGGAAGGTCGTGAAGGCGGCAGAAACTTCAACCGTGAGGGCCGCGAGAACCGTGAAGGTGGCAGAAACTTTAACCGTGAGGGCCGCGAGAACCGTGAAGGTGGCAGAAACTTTAACCGTGAAGGCCGCGAGAATCGCGAAGGTGGCAGAAACTTTAACCGTGAGGGCCGCGAGAACCGTGAAGGCGGCAGAAACTTTAACCGTGAAGGCCGCGTGAACCGCGAAGGTGGCAGAAACTTCAACCGCGAGAATCGTGAAGGCGGCAGAGGATTCAGCCGTGAGGGCCGCGAGAATCGTGAAGGCGGCAGAAACTTCAACCATGAGGGTCGCGAGAACCGCGAAGGCGGCAGAAACTTTAACCGTGAGGGCCGCGAGAACCGTGAAGGCGGCAGAAATTTTAACCGTGAAGGCCGCGAGAATCGTGAAGGCGGCAGAGGCTTCAACCGTGAGGGTCGCGAGAACCGTGAAGGCGGCAGAGGCTTTAACCGTGAGGGTCGCGACAGCCGGGATAACCGTGGTGGCAACAGAGAACGCACCAGAAAGCCGATGATGGAAGGGGATACCCCCATCAACACAAAGGAAACCCGAAGTGATAAAGGAAACCGCCATGATATTAACCGGGAATATAACCGGGAGAACAGCAATCGTGACAATAACCGAAACAATGACGGCAACAACCGCGGTAGAAATAACCGGAAAAACAACAACCGTAATAACGATTTTAACAAAGATAATACCAACAGAAAACAGAAGGCATCCAGGAAACCAGCTCCGGTAGCACCTCCGAAGAAAGAAGAACCGAAGGAGGAAGTAATCCGCAATATCACTTTGCCGGATCCGGTTTCTCTGAAAGAACTTGCAGAGGCATGTAAAGTTCCTTCTTCAACCATTATCAAGAAGTTGTTCCTTGGTGGCAAGATGGTAACCATCAACACGGAATTCTCCTTTGAAGAAGCATCCGAGATCGCCCTGGAATACAATTGCATCGCCGAAGAAGAAGTTAAGGTCGATGTGATCGAAGAACTGCTGAAAGAAGAGGAAGAGGACGAATCCAAGATGGTGAAACGCCCGCCGGTAATCTGTGTTATGGGCCATGTAGACCATGGTAAGACATCTCTCCTTGACCGGATACGTTCCAGTCATGTCACAGCCAGTGAGGCAGGTGGAATCACACAGCATATCGGAGCTTATGTTGTGGATATCAACGGAGAGAAGATTACATTCCTTGATACTCCCGGACATGAGGCCTTCACTTCCATGCGTCTCCGTGGAGCACAGGCAACTGATATCGCCGTGCTTGTGGTTGCCGCAGATGACGGTGTGATGCCTCAGACTATCGAGGCTATCAATCACGCTAAGGCTGCAGAAGTAGAAGTGATCGTCGCCGTCAATAAGATTGACAAAGAAGGGGCGAATGTTGACAGAGTAAAACAGGAACTGACAGAATATGGTCTGATCGCAGAAGATTGGGGTGGAAGTACTGTATTTGTACCGGTTTCCGCCAAGACCGGGGAAGGAATCGAGGACCTTCTCGAGATGATCTCCCTCACCGCAGAAGTGATGGAATTAAAAGCCAATCCGAAACGCCAGGCCAGAGGTCTTGTCATCGAGGCAAAACTGGACAAGGGACGCGGTCCTGTAGCCACTATCCTGATCCAGAAGGGAACTCTTCACGTGGGAGATACCATCAGTATCGGTCATACATTCGGACGTGTTCGTGCCATGATCGATGATAAGGGTGACCGTCTGAAAGCCGCCGGTCCTTCTGTTCCGGTGGAGATACTGGGTCTGAATGATGTGCCTTTCTCCGGTGAGGTTATGATTGCCCACGGAAATGAGAAAGAAGCCCGCGCATATGCCAATGAGTTTATTGCTTACGGCAGAGAGAAGATGCTCGAGGAGACCAAGAGCAAACTTTCTCTGGATGATCTGTTCGACCAGATACAGGCAGGTAATGTAAAAGAACTGAACCTGATTGTAAAAGCGGATGTACAGGGTTCTGTGGAAGCCGTGAAACAAAGCCTGGTAAAACTGTCCAATGAAGAAGTCATGATCAAGGTAATCCATGGTGCTGTAGGTGCCATCAATGAATCGGATGTCACTCTGGCTTCTGCATCCAACGCTATTATCATCGGTTTCAATGTTCGTCCGGACAGCATGGCCAAGACCATGGCAGAGCAGGAAAAGGTTGACATGAGACTCTATCGTGTCATCTATAATGCCATCGAAGATATCGAGGCAGCCATGAAGGGTATGCTGGATCCTGTCTATGCAGAGAAGGTGATCGGACATCTGGAAGTCCGTCAGATCTACAAGGCTTCCGGTGTCGGAACCATCGCCGGATGTTATGTGACCGACGGTATGGTGACAAAAGCTTCCCAGGTGCGTATCGTTCGTGACGGTATCGTAATCTATGAGGGCACTCTGGCATCTCTCAAACGTTTCAAAGATGATGTGAAAGAGGTAAAATCCGGCTTCGAATGTGGTCTTGTCTTTGAGAAATATAATGACGTCAAAGAAGGTGACCAGGTAGAATGCTTCGTGATGGAAGAAATACCTCGTTAACCATAGAGGAGAATTAATTTGAGAAAAAACAGTGTGAAAAATACCAGGATCAATTCTGAAGTGCAAAGAGAATTGAGCCGTATTATCTCCAGGGAGATCAAGGATCCAAGAATCAGCCCCATGACCAGTGTGGTCACCGTGGAGGTGGCTCCGGATCTGAAAACCTGCAAAGCCTATATCAGTGTTCTCGGAAATGAAGAGAACCAGCAGGATACCCTGGAAGGATTGCGGTCTGCCCACGGCTACATCAAGCGGGAGCTGGCCAGATCCATCAATTTGAGAAATACACCGGATATCCGCTTTATCCTGGATCAGTCCATCGAATATGGTATCCGGATGTCCCAGAAGATTGATGAAGTGATCAATGAGGACCTTCAGAATCACAAGTTAAAGGATGAATAGGATGAATTATTTAACGCAGTTACATGAGCGTTGCTTTTCTGATTGTTTAGAAGAAGTTAAGACCGTCGCCATCTCCGGACATATCCGTCCGGACGGCGACTGTGTGGGTTCCTGTCTGGGTTTATGTACTTACCTTTTGGACCAGAATCCTGACCTCCTGGTGGATGTATATCTGGATCCTGTCCCGGACCAGTTTCGTTTTCTGAAACATGCGGATCGTATCATACAGGAGAATGAGAATCAAATAGTCTACGATCTGTGTGTTGCCCTGGACTGCTCCGAGCCGGACCGGCTGAAACCGGCAGGTGACATATTTGAAAAGGCAAAGAGGACAATCTGTATCGATCATCATATAACCAACCAAGGGTTTGGGGACATCAGCATCGTCTGCCCTGAGAGTTCCTCAGCCAGTGAGCTGTTATACTATATTCTGAAGGATCAGAGACTATTCGGACAAGGAACAATCAGTGTGGATTGTGCCCAGGCCCTTTATATGGGTATCGTTCATGACACCGGGGTGTTTCGCCACTCCAACACAAGTCTGGAAGCTATGACAGCAGCCGGAGAACTGATTGGTTACGGTCTGAATACTGAGAAAATCATAACCGATACCTTTTTTAAGAAGACCTACAGGCAAAACCAACTCTTGGGAAAAGCTCTTCTTGAAAGCATCCTTATGCTAGACGGCGCTATGATCTTTGCTGCACTTTATCAGAAGGATTTTGAAATCTTCGGATGTGACAGCGCAGATACAGACGGAATCATTGACCAGCTCCGGGTGACGGAGGGTGTCCATGTCGCCATGTTGCTTTATGAGTTAAAGGAAGGCGAATTTAAAGTAAGCCTTCGCTCTGACGAATTGGTGGATGTCGCTCTGATTGCCAAAGAGTTCGGTGGTGGAGGACATATCCGTGCGGCGGGCTGCACTGCCTATGGGCAGATGCATGATATCGTAACCAATATCGCCAGCCGTGTGGAGAGTCAGCTGATGGAACAGGAAGATAAGGAATGATCAACGGAATACTTAATGTGCATAAAGAAGCGGGATACACCTCACATGATGTGGTGGCCAAGCTGCGGGGTATACTGCGGCAGAAGAAAATAGGTCATACGGGGACTCTTGATCCGGATGCCACCGGAGTACTTCCTGTCTGTCTGGGAAAGGCCACGAAACTGTGCGACCTTATCGGTGACTGGGATAAAACTTACCGGGCTGTACTCCTTCTTGGGAGAGAGACCGATACAGAAGATCTCTCAGGTAAGATTCTGCGGGAGTCAGAAGTGGAGATATCTCCTTCCGAGATCTCCCGGATCCTCCTTTCTTTTGTGGGATCTTATGACCAGGTACCTCCCATGTATTCCGCCAAGAAACGAAAGGGAAAAAAACTGTATGAACTGGCCCGGCAGGGCATCGTGGTGGAAAGAGAGCCCAGCACAGTATTCATACATCATATCCAGGTACTGTCCGTCAACCTGCCTTATGTAGAGTTTGAGGTGACTTGTTCCAAGGGAACTTATATACGCAGTCTCTGCAGAGACGTGGGCCAGGAAGCAGGATGTGGAGGTTGCATGGCTTCTCTGGTTCGAACCAGGGTATCAGATTTCTTATTAAAGGATGCTCTGACTTTATCGCAGATTGAATCATCGCAGAATGATAGTTCATTGGATAAACATCTTCGTTCCATAGACAGTATCTTTCCATTTTATCCTTCTCTTACTGTAAAACCAGAAGGGAACAGATTATTAATGAACGGCAACTCCATCCCCTGGGAGTTCGTCATCGGACTGACAGAAAAATGTCAGGATGACACCGGGGTTTCTCAGGAAATATATCCTTGTTTCAAGGTTTATGACCACGAGGGACATTTTATCGGTCTTTATCGAAAATCAGAACAGGAAGGTTTTTTAAAACCCGAAAAACTGTTCTTTGATATATAGAGTAGGTACAGAATATGCAATATATTACAAGTTCAGAATTTCACATTCAGAATAGTGCTGTAGCATTAGGGAAATTTGAAGGAATCCATCTGGGACATCAGCTTCTTATAAATGAAGTGAAAAAGCAGAAGGAAAAAGGATTAAACAGTGCCATATTTACCTTTGATATGCCTCCCAAGGCCGTCCTTCATGATGATATGAGATATAGTCAGATCTACACCAAGACAGAACGGAAACGGATTCTTGAAAGACAAGGCATCGACATCCTGATCGAGCATCCCTTTACCAAAGAGTTTGCGGCTTTAAGACCGGAGGAATTCATCCGGGATGTCCTTATCAAAAAGGCGGATGCGAAAGCGATTGTTGTTGGATCAGACTTTCATTTCGGCAAGAGGCGTTCCGGCAATGTGGATACTTTGAGAGAGGCTGCCAAGGAGTACGGTTTTGAGCTGATCGTTCTCAATAAAATCATGCAGAGAAATGGAGATATCAGTTCAACCCGTATACGGAAATTAATCGAATACGGTATGATGGAAGAAGCAGCCTTGTTACTTGGCAGGAACTTCTCCATATACGGGGAGGTTATTCATGGCAAAGCGCTGGGAAGGACCATACAGATACCTACTGCTAATCAGAAACCTGATGAAAAGAAACTGGTTCCTCCCAACGGTGTTTATTTCTCTCTGATCCATCTGGAGGATAAAGTCTACAAAGGCATCACCAATATCGGTGTGAAGCCCACCGTGGAAATGGTCCCTGAAAAAGGGGTGGAAACACATATTTTTGATTTCTCCCAGGATATCTACGGGAAGAATATCGATGTGGAATTATTGCATTTTCACAGGGCAGAGCTGAGATTTAAAAATGTGGAAGAGTTGTGTCTGCAGATGCAGCATGACATTCTTGTAGCAAAAAAATATTTCTCTTAATTTGCCATGATCTTTAAAATATGGTATATTTATAACTGTTCAAAACCATGCAGATTTTGCACAAAGATACTATAGTTTGATAGTTTGGGGGCGTTTTTATGAATACAGTGATTACCATTGGAAGACAGTACGGAAGCGGTGGAAGAGAGATTGGAAGAAAGCTGGCAGAATCTTACGGGATTCCTTTCTATGATAAGGAGATCCTCAAGATGGCAGCCAAAGAAAGCGGTATCTGTGAAGAGATGTTTGAGAACTTCGATGAGAAGCCGACCACCAGTTTCCTCTATTCTCTGGTGATGGATCCATATGCTTTGGGTTATAACGCAACCAGCTTTGATATGCCCTTAAATCAGAAAGTATTTCTTGCCGCTTTTGACACGATTAAGAAGATTGCGGCGGAAGGTCCCTGTGTAATTGTCGGTCGCTGTGCCGATTATGCATTGAGGGAAAATGAGAATACTTATAATGTCTTTATCCATGCACCTATGTCTTTCCGGAAGGAACGCATACATGATCAGTATGAGATTCCTATGTCCAAGGTTAAGGACGAGGCCACAAGGATGGATAAGCAGAGGGCCAGTTATTATAATTATTACACCTCACAGAAATGGGGAAATATCAGCAACTATGATCTTACTGTCAACAGCGCTATCCTGGGTGTCGATGGTACGGTAGAGCTGATCCGCAGGGCTGTGGACCTTAAGGAAAACGGCGGAAGTACAACAGTTTCCGCTGAATAGCATCTGAATAATAATGTAAATTAACCGGGAGCAGAAAGCATATGCCGACTGCTCCTTTTTCATGGTATTCCAGGTTCTTCTATGATATAATAATAAAGTTAGTATGTTGACAGTTTCATGCATCAGTTGGAGGAAACAGATGATTAATGAGATAAAGAAGTTCAAGAAGGTTCTGGTGGCAAATCGGGGAGAGATCGCCATCCGTATCTTCCAGTCTTTGAATGAATTGGGTATCGGATCCATCGGGATTTATTCCAAAGAAGACCGATTTGCCATGTTCCGTTCCAGAGCGGATGAGGCATATCCCCTCAAAACAGATAAAGGCCCTGTGGACGCCTATCTGGATATAGAGAATATCATAAGAATCGCCAAAGAGAAGAAGGCAGATGCCATCCATCCGGGCTATGGCTTTCTTTCGGAAAACCCGGAATTTGCCGAGGCCTGCGAAAAGAACGGTATAGTATTTATCGGTCCAAATGTGGAAGCCATGAATATCATGGGGGATAAGATCTCAGCCAAACAGGCTGCCAAAGAAAGTAAAGTGCCCATTCTGCCGGGATGTGATTACGCCTTGAAATCTGCAGAAGAAGCCAAAAGGGTAGCGGATGAGATCGGATATCCGGTCATGCTGAAAGCCTCCAATGGAGGAGGCGGGCGTGGTATGAGCCTGGTACAATCCGCCGGGGAGATGAAAGAAGCTTTCGAGAAGGCCAGCAATGAGTCAAAAAGGGCTTTTGGGGAATCCAAATTATTCCTGGAGAAATACCTACTTCATCCGAAACATATCGAAGTACAGATCCTGGGAGATAACTATGGCAACATTGTCCATCTCTTTGACAGAGACTGTTCCGTCCAACGCAGAAATCAGAAGGTGATCGAATTTGCCCCGGCATGGTCCATACCGGAAGATACCAGAAAGAAGATCCTGGACAGTGCCAAACGTCTGGCACGCCGGGTCGGTTATTCCAACGCCGGAACCATGGAGTTTCTGGTGGATACCGATAACAATCCTTTTTTCATAGAGATGAATCCCAGGGTACAGGTGGAACATACGGTGACGGAGATGATCACCGGCATCGATATCGTCAACGCACAGATTCTCATCGCGCAGGGATACCCTCTCAACAGCAGAACCATACACATTTATTCACAAAATGAAGTACGCTGCGACGGATATGCCATTCAAGCCAGGGTGACAACAGAAGATTCTTCCAATCATTTTCTGCCGGACTATGGCAAGATCGACCAGTATCGTTCCGGATCAGGATCCGGCATACGGCTTGATGACGGTAATGCCTACACCGGCGCGGTCATCACATCGTATTATGATTCCTTACTGGTGAAGACCATAAGCCATGCCCGAACCTTTGAAAATGCCAAAAAGAAACTGGTACGGGCTCTGAAAGAATTCCGTATCCACGGAGTAAAGACCAATATC
>CADBOX010000331.1 GCA_902796415.1 uncultured Lachnospiraceae bacterium | reverse complement strand
ATCTAAAGTTCTGGAGGAAGAAATTAAAGCAGTTCTTCAGGGAGAAGTTCCATTATTCTGGACCAGGGGAGATGGACTTGATTTGTGCTGCAGGGATGAGATCCTGCAGACAGAGTTCCTTACGCGTTCCCCCGTGGATTACGCAATTGAAAGACTTCATAAGTTATCAGAGAGAGATTGCGTTGATCAGACCAGAATAATATCAATGGCTATAGACGCTGTAGCGCCTTTGCGGGAATTGAAATATAATATTATTAGCAGGGGGGAAGATATTTTCAGCCACATTATAACAAGGCTGGAAGAAACGAATATAGAACAGCTGGCTTCTGGATGGATTGGACTCCATAGGGATTCCAGAGATACCTTATATTTACAAAGCCAGGGGTTTGGACTTTATGATGGCCTTCTGGGGATATTATGCTGCTACGCAGCAATTTATCATAAGACGGGAAGAGAAGATGTACTTGAAAGAATGCTATATCATTATGACAATTACCATCTATATGCCATCCCGGAAGCAGGAGAACTTAGCATGTGCGATGTGCTCGCCGGATTGAATGAAGGCGCCGGCGGACATATAAAAGCATTATGCCATCTTTCAGAATTAACAGGGAGAGATATTTTTAAAAAGGACGCGGAGAGAATTGCCGACGCAATTGATCATACAGAGGAATGGCCTGAAGGAAATGCAGATTTACTGAACGGTTATGCCGGTCTCGCGCTTGCTCTTGCAGAGCTGCCTTCGGAAAAAGCTGTTACTATTGGAAAAAAACTGCTTCCGATTCTATTGCGATACGATCCTGTTCTTACAGGTGCAGCACATGGAGCGGGAGGTATTGCTCTGTCTTTAGGTATACTTGGTAAGATATTATCGACAGACATTTACGATAAAAAGATTATAAGCCTTCTGCAGTGGGAAAACAGTAGGTATGACAAAGAGCATCATAACTGGATTGATTTGAGGAAAAAGGGTAAAAAAGCCTTTATGCTGGGATGGTGTTCAGGTGCGCCTGGTATTGGGATGGTTAGACACCGTTTGATGACAGTGACAGAAAATGAGGATATTTGGAGAATCTGCAGGGCAGATATAGATAGAGCTTATAGAACCATGCGGGGATACGACATACTCCGTCAGGATCATCTATGCTGTGGTAATTGTGCCAGGCTTATGGCGGTATCAAATACAGGTTATCAGCTTGATGATCTTTACGAGAAAGTTGTGAACAGGTTGAAGAATAATAAACTTGGGCTGAAACATATAATTAACACATCGGATTTTAATGTTGGTATGATGCAGGGCTATGCCGGTGTTGGTTATGCAATTGCCATGTACGGAGACAGAAAAAGCGGAAATATGTTAGTTTAATATAGAACGCATTCTTCAGAAGAGCAGGGTAAAACGAGATGTTATGACGAGGTATATCTGTGTATGGAGATAACTGTTTTTGGAAGGAAGATTCGTATCTTCACAGCAGAACAGATTAATAAGTTAAAGGAACTGATTTATATTACCATAGGAAGTAATGGATGGTATAGACTCGCGGTTTTATGCTTTTGCAGTTATATATTAATATGTATTATTTGTCGGATAAGAAGAAGTAGAGGACAGGGCATAGTAAAACTAATGAATTTAGGTATTGCTTTATATGTTGTTTTTCTGCTCAGTGCACTGGTATTCAGCAGACCGACAGGCGAAAGGGCTATTATTACCTGGAATAAAAGCTTTTTCATGACGGAACATACATTTCATGAAACAACTCTGGTAATGATAGTTATCAAACTGTGCATGATTGTTCCGTTTGGCATTGCCATAAAAAAAACATATTATAAAGCGCCGATAGCAGTACTCATTGCTGTTGCTGTGTGGACAGGAACCATCATAGAATGTATGAAGTATTCTCTCGGAAGAGGCAGCGCGGCAATTGGAAGCGCAGTTTTGCTGACAGCAGGCACTTTGCTTGGTATGTTCGGTGAAAGCGTCTTAATTGAGCTGCGAAAATACAGGGGGAAGGGATGAAGCGGATTAGGAAAAGAGATATATTGAGTGGGGTTCTTGCGATCATAGCAGTTGCGAACCTTGTTTTATTATTTAAGTTCGATTATGAAATATTTGGATTTGAATGGGATGACTTCTTCAGACGAAAATTCTCACAAGAAACTGAAGTTACTGCACAAGCAGTGACTGGAGCGACTGCGCAGGCCACAACTTCCGCTAGTACAGAATCTTCTGCTATTGCTGAAACAACAGATGAAAAAGCTGGCACAGCCGGAACATCAGAAGCTATGTCGGCAGATGATGGAGCTTCTACAGCTGAAAATGTAACCGAAGAAGCCAGTACCCGTAAATGCAGGGTTATTTCCTCAAAGAATGCCAGAATTCGTAGCGGCCCCGGTACAGAATACGAGCGCATTACTTCTGTCCCAAGAGAGACAATCCTGACGGTTCTCGATGTAGAAGATAATGGTTGGGTGCACGTCCGTACTGATGATGGCGTGGAAGGCTATGTCTCTGGCGATTTGATAGAATTTATTGATGAAGAATAAAAGAATTCCTGTTTCAAATCATAAAAGAGCATTTGGGACTATAGACAAAAAAGCATTAATAATACTATTAATTGCCTATATTGCTTTTCTTTTTGGTTTCTGCGTAGTTTTTAGAAAATCGCAAGAGGCCATGCCCAGACCTGGATTATTCAGATCCTATCGAGCGGCCTGGTATGGCAGCCACCTATTTCCGTTCGCTCAAAACATTATTTTTAACATACTTTTGTATACTCCAATCGGGTTTTTAT
>CADBOX010000330.1 GCA_902796415.1 uncultured Lachnospiraceae bacterium | reverse complement strand
GGATTGATTGTGAATGATCTGAATTTGCTTACCGGGGCGTATGTGAATCTTGAGTATCCTCTTTACAATGGAACAACAGTAAAGTTTATGTGAAAACAGAAGATGGAATGGAAAAATGCAAATAATGGCATAAATCCATTATAAGATATTGACCCCAAAACTTCTGTATCATATAATGAAACCGCAAAATAAAATGGAAAAATGTAAATAGTGACACAAATCCATTATGGGGGATCTATGGAGATCAAGAGAGATTTTTATCTGTCAAAATTAATAAACCGTATAGGAAATGGACAGGTTAAGGTGATAACGGGAGTACGAAGGTGTGGCAAATCATACCTTCTTAATAATCTGTTTTATGATCATCTATTGGAAACCGGTGTTCCTGAGGATCACATTATCAGATTTGCATTTGATTCCGCAGATGATCTGGAAATGATTGGCGAGGATATCGTAAAACTTCAGAAGGGAAATATAAAGGCGGACCCTCGGAAGTTTATGGATTATATGAAAGCTAAATGTGCTGATAAAGATAAATACTATCTGCTTCTGGATGAGGTTCAATTGATGGATTCTTTTGAATCTGTTTTGAATGGCTATCTGCGCAGGAGAAACCTGGATATCTATGTTACGGGAAGTAATGCAAAATTCCTGTCGAAAGACATCATTACGGAATTCTCCGGCAGGGGTGATGAAGTTCATATGTACCCGCTTAGTTTTGCAGAATTCATGTCTGTCTTTTCCGGAGACAAGTACGAAGGACTGGTGCAATATATGACTTATGGCGGTATTCCTTTGGTGGTCCTTTCGAAAGAAGATGGGGATAAGTCAGACATTTTATCAAACCTATACAGTGAAATATACATTTCTGATATTGTAAAGCGGTATAGGATTCGGAATGTGGGAGAATTCGAAGACCTGCTAAATATTCTTTCTTCTTCAATCGGTTCGTTAACTAACCCAGAGAAACTCCAACGAACATTTAAAACTGTAAAACATTCAAAAATAACCGGACCGACAATACAAAAGTATCTGGGGTATTTGGAAGATGCCTTCCTTCTGGAGGCGGCGATGAGATATGATATTAAGGGCAAATTGTATATAGAGACGCCCCAGAAGTACTACTTCAGTGATCTGGGACTTCGCAATGTCCGCATTAATTTCAGACAGTTAGAACCGACACATTCCATGGAGAATGTAATCTACAATGAACTGCGTATGAGAGGTTACAATGTTGACGTTGGAGTGGTACCTATTGTTGAAGTGAACAAAGAGGGTAAACAGCAACGAAGACAGTTGGAAATTGATTTTGTATGCAATAAAGGCGCCTCAAGATATTATATTCAGTCCGCATATTCGTTGCCGGATGAAGAAAAGCGAATGCAGGAGACCCGCCCGTTTGGCAAGATCAAGGATGCATTTAAACGTATTGTTATAACGGGAGATATGATACCGGTTCACTATGATGAAAACGGAATCCTGCTGATAAATATTTATGATTTCCTGTTGGATCCAACAGCTATAGAGAAGTAAGTTGATTGATGCGGCGTTCTTTCTTTTCTTCGGTCGGTCAGGAACTACTATATTTCCGCCAAACAGAATCAAACCGGGTTTCTTTACGGATATCAATGATAGAATCCTGATTTAAGGTTAATTCACCGAACGAATCTACAAAATCATTTGCGAAAAGATTAATCTCTTCCCATGTCATGTCTTCGCTTCGGGGCATGATCCAGTAACAATCGGAAAGACTCAGAGCCAGATTATTGACCAAAGCGCTGTTGGTTGAAGAATATCCCAGCTTTTGGAGTGCGGTTTTAGCACCATGCCTGGTTCTGGGAATCGCACGATCCCTCCACCACTCATGGAATTTCATCGGATTCATCTGTCCGCCTAACGGGAAATGTGCAGCGGCTGCTTCATTTCTCCGAACATTTCCCAGTATTCCTTCTTCTGAAATCTCCATCAGACATACCCGGACATTCTTATGCATTAACCAGTATTCATTTCCAACAATTTTCATAGATCATGACCCCTGCGAACTGTTAAGACCATATGATGCCTTCCTTTATATCATATCTGCAATCCCGGTTGAACCGTTCCTGAATATCATGGAAATCGTCATATAATTCCTGGAGATAGAGTCCCAGATTCCTGGGATTTACCTGATCCAGATCTTCCTGAATCGTGATTACATTATTTAAAGAATCAGAAACTGTTTTTGTTGCTTTATCGTAATAGTATATTTCACCATTGCGGCCATTTATGGTGATAAGACGTTCATCTGCTGCCGGGATCATTCGGGCAAGGAGCCGGATTACATAAGGAGCCGGCGATGACTCTCCCTGTTCCCATTTGCGAAGTGTGCTGAGTGGGATATCATATATTCTGGCAAAATCTTTTTGTGTAAGCCCTGTTGATTTCCGGAGTTCGCGAATTTGTTTATCCAATTTATTTCACCTCGATACCCAATATGGTTATATTATTGAATAATATAACCATATTGGGTATTTTTGTCAACAATGGAAACACGCAACAAATCTGAACCCCGATGTCTCACCACTCCTGCCTTGGATTAAACCTGTTTTTTGTATAAATCAATATTCCGCTATGCCGGAATCTTTGTTGCGTACGACGAATTCAGCAAATCCCTCCTTCTCCGCTCGGTGGCATCCAGGAAACGTTGAAAATTCAACATTCCTGGATGTTTTCATTTTCGGGTACCAGTTTACCCCTGCGAAGGGTATCTTCACTCAATCACTCCATCGGATTACAGAACATATAATTATGAACGACTGGAATGAATCCGAGAGTAACTATGAGCTCGATTTTGACGTTTTTTTTGACTGTCAGTCTGTATAATGATGTCTGTGAGTATTTACACATTGGGCATGTTGAGAGATAATTAAAAAAATAAACTATGGTTGTTTCACCGTCAGGTTATATTCTGGCGGTTTCACAGCATATGAAAAATATTAAATGAAGGGAGAAAAATGTATGTACAAAAAGTTAACAGCAATTGTAGTGGCTATGGCTATGGTACTGACATCATCAATGGTT
>CADBOX010000329.1 GCA_902796415.1 uncultured Lachnospiraceae bacterium | reverse complement strand
CTCCCGGGATAAGTGCGCAATGCAGCCGCCATAACTTCCACATTGCTGGTATCTATGCAGAGAGGAAGGCTGGAAATCATGGTGACCTTCTCAATCGCCTTCAGCATCATTTCTTTTTCATCAATTCCGTTCGTCCCCAGATTAATATCCAGAATATGAGCTCCCAGTTCCTCCTGGTTTTCTGCCATCTCGGCAACCAGATCCAGACTTCCTGCACGAAGCTCCTCCTGCAGTTTTTTCTTACCGGTGGGGTTGATTCTCTCCCCGATGATAAGCAGATTGCCATCTGGCCGGATCTCCTGAATCTTACGCTCCGAGGCAATAACCATAGGATGCTTATTCTGAGGAGGCAAGACCTGCAGATCCTTCACTTTGTTTGCCAGCAATTCGATATGACGCGGTGTGGTACCACAGCATCCGCCCAAAAACCCTGCACCCGCAGCCACAAAATCAGGACCGTACGATGCAAATTCCTCCGGGGTCATGGGGTAGATAGTCTCACCCTCAAAGAGTTCCGGAAGTCCTGCATTCGCCTTGGCCAACAAAGGGACCTGAGCAAACTCTTTCATCTGTCGGATGAGGGGGATCATCTCATCTGGGCCTGTGGAACAATTGATTCCGATCACATCAGCTCCAAGACTTTGCAGTACCACCAGGGCAGTTACCGGATCCGTACCATAGAGTGTTCTTCCGTCTTTCTGATAAGTCAAACTAACCATCACCGGCAACTCACTGACTTCTTTGATGGCCAGTACTGCTGCTCTGGTTTCTGCCAGACTCATCATAGTCTCCACCACATAGAGATCGCAACCTGCCGCCTCCAGGCATCTGGCCTGCTCCTTATAGATATCGACCAGCTCTTCAAACTGCATGGTACCGATGGGAGCCAGGGAAGCTCCGGTCATCGTCAGATCTCCTGCGACAAAGGCTTTCCCGTCCGCTGCCCTTTTGCTGAGAGCAACCAGACGTCCGTTAATGTCTTCTAAAGAATCCTCCAAACCGTACTCCGCCAGTTTGATGCGGTTACCGGTAAAGGTCGGCGCATATAAGATTCGTGAACCAGCTTCCACATAAGCTCTCTGAAGCTGTAGAAATACTTCCTCATGGTCCAGGATCCACTGTTCCGGACAGATACCGGGCTTCAATCCATGTTTTTGAAGATTCGATCCCGTGGCCCCATCCAGGAGGACCGGTCCATCTTTTAATAAATCATATAATTCCCGTCTGTTCATACATTTCCATACCCGTTTTTATCGTTTATTGCCGATTAATCTATTGTGGTAACACGCCCTTCATACTCCATGTTGATTCTGCCTTTCATGCCGCAGGCGCCTACCATTTTTCTCATACAGCGCATCATGGAGCGGTTATCATCCACCCCATATTTGTCGATAATCTCAACAAATTTGTCAATCTGAGACATAGCGTCCGGATCAGACAGATAGAAGGTTTCGATAATCTGCTGGATATTCTCTCTCTTGGAGGTCGTAAAATACAGCAAAGTAATCTGCAAACCTGTCAGGTTGTTATAGAGAGGCCGGTTGTAATCGTTCATGCCTGATTTCAGAAAACCAAAAAGATCGCTGAGTCTCATGGTATCAATATCATCTATATGCATATCATTCTTTCTCAGCACATTCTCTACATCGATATCCATGATCACCGAGCTGATCATCATGGCAACCTGAGCAGCATCTTTATCTGCTTCGGACGTAGCACTTAAAACCGGAGCCTGAGAGCTCATCTGATGGCAGTAGATCACATCACGGATCAGTGCATTCTCAAAGAGATTCTGCTCCAGAGTTTTATCCACCTTGATCACAAACTCTTTCTTTCCGGTATCCATGGACACAGGATGTGTACAATCATCGTAATTGTCCGGATCCATCTCGAGTACCTTTACCGGATAGATCAGATCATCCACGATATCTGTGTATAATTTTTCTGTCTTGTCTGTCAAAGTAATTCCTAATAATTCCATCTCTAAAAGCCTCTCAATTTCTATAATTATTTCTTTTCTTATGTCCTGGTTCCGACAAATCAATCGTTATTATTCTAGCAAAAGATACCAGTAGTGACAAGTAATTTTTTAGCAGCAAAAACCGGCAGGTTTCCTTACTGTTTTTAGAAAAACCTGCCGGTTGAAGGTCAATATTATGATCTGCCATACATGACTTCCGCTCTCCCGGAACATTCATTAAAAAATACTGTCTCAGAGAGAGAATAATATGGATTAATCCAGAAAAAAGCAATGCCTAATGTGAGAAATCCCAGGATCTTCCACCCCAGAAAACTCATACGCAGGCAGAAGAATTCCCATCGATGTCCTTTCATCTTCGCTTTGGACATCTTCATCGCTTCTGTTACCGTCATGCTCTTTCTCTCCTCCATCAGAAAAGGAGCCATCGCATAATTATAGTAGGTAACAATGCCGGGTATCAGCAAAAAAATACTCCCTATCACGATCCGGGCAAGGATCGCCAGATGAAGAAGTACACTGTTCCACCATATGGTGGAGGCTCCGAAAAGGAAGCCTTCCTTTACCTGGCGGCGGTCCAGAAGGGCCAGATTGTATTCCAGATAGCCCAGACGGACAAAACTTCCAACATAAACCCAGATCAATGCAATGATAAGACAGGCAGTGAATATCAGAAGTCTGTAAAAAGGTACTCCTTCACAAAATTCCAACAGAATTGCGGTGAAGACCATCAGCTTCAGAACTCCGGTAACCGGGTTGGTAAATACTCCCAGTACAGAAGCCAAAAAGCCTGTCAGGGAGGCTTCCCACCATCTTCCCTTCAATGTATCTCTGGCAACTCTGCGACATGTTGACGCGTGTAATCTCCTCATAATCAATATCCGGGATCAGATCTCCCACATCTCTTGAATACGGAGTATTTCATTCAGAGTCATATTCATAAACGCTTCATTCTGCGGAGCATTGCTCAAGGCGCCGGATTCTTTTCGATAAGCGATCTCCTCGCGAACCTGCTCGATGGTGATCCCTTTTTCTTTTAATATCTGTGCTGCTTCATAACCTCTCATAAGAAAAACCTCCTTCACCCATTTCAAAAATTGCTATTCTAGATTATAATTCAGGAAAAGCGTATTGTAAATGTAACTCTTTTTAGATATTATGGAATCTTTTGCTGTCTTTTTCTTTCTCACCTTCACCAAACCCCAATTCATCATATTGGGCTTTGACTTCTTCCCAAGGCAGTACATCCCTCTCTTCTTTTAAGTAAGAAATGATATCGGCAATCCCTTCACCGGTGAACGCACTGGTATAAAAAATCTTCTCGCAGCCTGCCAGTCTAAGCCACCTGGCGGCCTGTTCCGGGTCTGCAGCCCAATGGTCAATCTTGGTGACGACTCCCACCACTTCACGATTGCACACCGGGGTAAGATTGGGAGCATACAAGGAATATGGTTCCGTGGAATCCATCAACAGTCCGATGACATCCGCCTCCGCAGTAAAACATGCCAGGGCAGAAATCAGATTCTTGGTCTGGAGATACTCACCCGGCGTGTCGATGATCACATCAAAATGATTCACGTACTGGGTTTTGTGGTATGTGATGTTATTTCCTTTCATCGCCTGTGTCAAGGTGGTCTTTCCAGACTCACTGCGACCGATAAACATTATTTTTCTCATAATTCATTCCTGGGATAATATAAGGATAATTGTCGTTATAAAACTAAATTATCTTAAGTATAGCAAATAGTTATAAGCGCCGCAATGGAATTTTATGTCATCAGCACCGACCTGATTATGTCAACTCAGAACAAGATTACCGGTGTATAACTGATAATACCTGCCTTTTTTCTCCATCAGTTCCTCGTGACTGCCACGTTCAATGATACGTCCCTGCTCCAGCACCATGATACATTCACTGTTACGGATGGTAGACAAACGGTGGGCGATCACGAAAGTGGTGCGTCCCTCCATCAGTTTATCCATACCTTCCTGAATAATCTTCTCCGTCCTGGTATCAATGGAACTGGTGGCCTCATCCAGAATCAAAGCCGGCGGATCTGCGATAGCTGCTCTGGCTATGGAGAGGAGCTGTCTTTGTCCCTGACTCAGATTAGCTCCGTCACCCCGAAGTACAGTATCATATCCCTGGGGCAGGCGCCTGATAAATTCATCCGCATTGGCAAGCCTTGCAGCTGCATATACTTCCTCGTCGGTAGCATCCAGTTTCCCGTAGCGGATATTCTCTTTCACTGTGGCAGTGAACAGATGGGTATCCTGCAAAACCATGCCAAGGGACCTTCTAAGATCCGCTTTTTTGATCTTATTGATATTGATTCCGTCATATCGGATCTTACCGTCCTGGATATCGTAAAACCGGTTGATCAGATTGGTAATGGTTGTTTTGCCTGCTCCGGTAGATCCCACAAAGGCTATCTTCTGACCGGGTTTGGCATACATCTTGATATCATGAAGAACGATCTTCCTGGAATCGTATCCAAAGTCCACCCCAAGAAATTCAATATTTCCTTCCTGTTTCACATAAGTGGTTGTATCCGAATCCTTATGATAATGCTTCCACGCCCAGGTGCCGGTACGCTCCTGACATTCATGGATCTCACCATTCTCATCGATGCGGGCATTTACCAGCATCACATACCCCTCGTCCGTCTCCGGTTTTTCATCCATCAGTTCAAAGATACGTCCTGCACCTGCAAGTGCCATGACGATGGAATTGATCTGCATACTGATCTGGTTGATGGGCATATTGAAGCTTTTATTAAAGGTCAGGAAACTGGCCAGTTCTCCGAGAGTCAGCCCGGAAAAACCTGTGATGGCCAGGATACCTCCGACGATGGCTACGATAACATATGAAATATTACCCAGCTGGGCATTGACAGGCATCATGATATTTGCAAATTTATGGGCATTGTTGGAACTCTCATAGAGACTTTCATTCAATTCATTAAATCTCTGAATGTTTTCTTCTTCATGATTAAATACTTTTACTACCTTCTGCCCGGAAAGCATCTCTTCGATAAAGCCGTTTTCCTTCCCCAGGTCCTGTTGTTGTTTCATAAAATAACCACCTGAGAAACCGGCAAGTTTTCTGGAGCAGAACAACATGACAGCCACCATGGCAAAAGTGACCAGGGTCAATGGGATACTCAGTACGATCATACATGCAACCACACTTATGATAGTGATTCCACTGTTGATAAACTGTGGGATACTTTGCGAGATCATCTGTCTTAAGGTATCGATATCATTGGTGTAGACAGACATGATATCCCCATGGGCATGGGTATCGAAGTATTTGATGGGAAGGCTCTCCATGTGATTGAATACATCCTTCCGCAGGCTCTTCATGGTTCCCTGAGTGACGACGATCATAATCTGCTGCTGCAAAAATGAAGCGCAGACTCCCAATGCATAGAAAGAAGCCACCCGAAGAATCGCATGATTCAGTCCGGAGAAATCATGGGAATGATCCATCAGCATAGGAGTGATATACTGATCGATCAGAGTTCTCATAAACATGGTCCCCTGTACATTGCACAAAACGGACACTATGATACATAGAATGACGATTCCATACTGGAGTCCATATCGTTTCATGACATAGCCCAGAAGTCTTTTGATGAGCATTCCGGGGTTCTCCAGTTTAGGTCCCACACCTACCATACCTCTTCTGGGTCTTCCGGGACCTCGGGGAGGGGAATAATTATTCTTCTCTGCCATCATTCATACCCCCTTTCTCCGAGGAGATATCTCTGTTCTGTGATCTGTAGACATCCCGGTATATCTCATTTTCTTTCATCAGTTCTTCATGGGTTCCGAGACCGTTTATCTCCCCGTTTTCAAGGACAAGAATCCGGTCGGAATCCTGTACACTGGATATGCGCTGAGCGATGATCAGTTTTGTAGTTTCCGGGATTTCATCCCGGAATGCCTTACGTATCCTGGCATCCGTAGCAGTATCCACCGCGCTGGTAGAATCATCAAGGATGAGGATCTTAGGATGTTTCAAGAGAGCTCTGGCGATACATAAGCGCTGCTTCTGCCCGCCGGATACATTGGATCCTCCCTGCTCGATATAAGTATGATAACCATCCGGCAGTTTTTCGATGAATTCATCGGCACAGGCCAGTTTACAGGCCCGGATGCATTCCTCTTCCGTGGCGTCTTTATCTCCCCAGCGAAGATTATCCAGGATCGTACCGGAAAAGAGAACATTTTTCTGAAGTACCACCGAAACTTCATTGCGGATAGTCTCGATGTCATATTCCCTTACATCACGGCCTCCGACCTTCAGACTTCCCTCGGTAACATCATACAGTCTGCTGACCAGATTCACCAGGCTGGACTTGGAACTGCCGGTTCCACCGATGATCCCGATGGTCTCACCAGGTTGGATGACAAGGTTTATGTCGTTTAAGACCGGCTTCTCACTGTTTTCATTATATCGGAAAGTGACATGGTCAAATATGATCCCACCGTCGGTGACTTCATAAACGGGATTCTCCGGATTGACGATATCCGGTTCCTCCGTAAGAACTTCACAGATACGTTCCCCGCTTGCCTGACTCATGGAAAGCATAACAAAGACCAGGGAGAGCATCATGAGATTCATCAGAATGTTCATACAGTAAGTCAACAGCATCATGAGTTCTCCGGTGGTGAGGGTATTCTGTATGATCATTTTGGCCCCAAGCCAGCTGATCAACAGAATACAGCTGTAGATAGCCATCATCATCACCGGTGCATTTATGGCAACGATCCTTTCCGCCTTACATGCGATCCGGTACAGGCCGTCGCATGCTCTTTCAAAGAGATTTTTCTCATGTTCCTCACGAACGAAAGCTTTTACCACACGGATGGCCGTCACATTCTCCTGCACACTGGAATTAAGGTCATCGTATTTTCGGAACATCTGGGTGAAGTATTTCATGGCGTTCATGACGATAAAAACCAGAATACAGCCAAGAATCACAACAGCCACCAGATAGACACTGGCCAGACGGACATTGACATAAAAAGACATGGCCATGGCGCAGATAAGGCTTAAAGGGGCCCTGAAACACATACGGAGGATCATCTGATAAGCATTCTGCAGATTGGTCACATCCGTTGTCATCCTGGTAATCAGGCTAGCCGAACTGAAACGGTCTATATTGGAGAACGAGAAAGTCTGTATCTTCTCAAACATCGTTTTTCGCAGGTTTTTCGCAAATCCGGCAGAAGCTTTCGCACCGAAAACCCCTCCCATAATTCCGCAGAAAAGTCCGAATGCAGCGGCGATAACCATTACAATTCCGATCATTATAATGTGATTAATGTCCCCTTTTTCCACACCGTCATCGATGATGGATGCCATCATGAGGGGAATCAGCATCTCCATGATTACTTCCAGAATCATGAATACAGGTGTGGCAAAGGAGGCTTTCTTATACTCCCCCACCTGCGCCGACAGAATTTTTATCATGATTTGCCCTCCTTTCCTCTACTTATTTTTTCTTACCGGCAATCTGTATTTTCCATATAAAGTACGAAAACGAACTGTTCGCCATAGAACTGTTCGTTTTCGTACTTTAATTATAATTGTGAATCAATAATTGTCAATCCCACATTATTTATAGGCAGCCATGAATTCACGGATCATGTCATCATTGTCAAAATAATTAATCTTCATAGCTGCTTTAACCTCCCGGAGGGTTTCTGAAGCCACTTCCCTGGCAGCTTCACTTCCTTTCTTCAGTATCTCATAAACAGCGGGGAGGTCTTTCTCCCACTCTTTTCTGCGTTCTCTGATAGGGGACAGTTCAGCCTGAAGTACCTTGTTCAGGAATTTCTTTACTTTCACATCTCCCAGGCCGCCCCTCATGTAATGCTCTTTCAATTCATCCAGGTTTTGGTATTCCGGCCAGAATTCCTCAAAATGTCCCTGGTTACTGAAAGCATCAAGATAGGTAAATACCGGATTTCCTTCCACATGTCCAGGATCTTCCACTCTGAGATGGGTAGGGTCTGTAAACATAGACATGACCTTCTTCCTTACATCTGTCTCCGTATCGGAAAGATAGATACAGTTACCCAGAGATTTGCTCATCTTGGCTTTTCCATCAATGCCGGGAAGGCGCAGACAGGCTTCGTTATCCGGAAGTAAAATCTTCGGATCCACCAGAGTTTCGCCATAAACGGCATTAAACTTATGTACGATTTCTTTACACTGCTCTAACATGGGCATCTGGTCCTCACCCACAGGCACTGTGGTTGCTTTAAATGCAGTGATATCTGCCGCCTGACTGATAGGATAGGTAAAAAAGCCTACCGGTATGCTGGCTTCAAAATTGCGCATCTTGATCTCGGACTTCACAGTAGGATTTCTCTGAAGCCGGGAAACGGTTACCAGATTTGAATAATAGAAGGTTAATTCTGTTAATTCAGGAATCATAGACTGAATAAACAAGGTGGATTTTGAAGGATCCAGGCCCACGGACAAATAATCCAGAGCAACCTGCATGATATTCTGCCTTACCTTCTCCGGATGATCCGCATTATCCGTCAGCGCCTGAGCATCTGCGATCATAATAAATATCTTATCGTATTCACCCGATTCCTGTAACTCCACTCTTCTTTTTAAAGACCCTACATAATGGCCCACATGAAGTCTTCCGGTGGGTCTGTCACCTGTCAATATTATTTTTTCCATTTTATCTTCCTTTTAAATGTATTAAATGATTATTCAAAAACTAACAATTGTGATTATACTATACCGAGTCCGTTTGTCAACTGTTCCTTGGTCTTCCGGAGCATTATGCAAACACTCCGGCTTCATTTTTTAGAATTCTTGAATATAACGAAAATATGAAGGATTCATTTTGAATAATGCATAATAATTTCTGACAGCAATTTTAAACTATAAATAATACATAAAGAATTTCATATATTTTTCTGTTTTTTTCTCGTTTTTTGTCTTATTTTTATAATTACATCTTAAATAAATATAGAGGATACGAATTTTCAGAAATATAAAGTTGCATTTTTCCCGGTTTTATTATATGATATCTATACTGTTGTAACCATATGGCGACAAAGAGTTACAACCATATACTCTTACAAAAAAGAAAGGGGGAAATTAAATATGAACAATAAACAGTCCATGATGGAGTTGAGTGAAGAACTGGACCTCCAGTTTGATTCCCTCGTCGAAAACTGTATGTCCACCGGTGAATTTGACCATTCCTTATATGCAGCTTATGACGTAAAAAACGGTCTTAGAGAATCCAATGGTAAAGGTGTTCTTACCGGCCTTACGGAAGTCTCAGATGTGGTAGCTGTCAGCAATGAAAACGGCAGGCCCTATCCGATTGACGGTCAGCTTTATTATCAGGGAATTAATGTCAGAGATCTGATCATCAAAAATGAAAACCGGCGATGCATGTTTGAAGAAACCACATATCTTCTTCTCTTCGGTCATCTCCCCACTTCGGAAGAATTAGAGAATTTCTGCAAGATACTTGCATCATTGAGGGCACTCACCGGGCAGTACGTCAGGGATGTCATCATGAAATCCCCACCTGCCAATCTGATGAACGCATTACAGAAATGTATCGTCCTCCTGTATTCTTATGATAATAATCCTGACGATACCTCTGTTTCCAATGTGTTGAGACAGTCTTTACAGATCATCGCCAAGATGCCGATGATGGCCGTCTACTCCTACTATGCTTATAACCATTTTTATAATGATTCCACTTTTGTAGTAAGGCCTCCCAGGGAGGATTATTCCACCGCAGAAAACATACTGTATATGTTGAGGGAAGACGGTAAGTTCACGGAGCTGGAAGCTTTGGTTCTCGACGTTGCACTGGTTCTTCATGCGGATCATGGCGGCGGTAACAACTCAACCTTCACAAATCATGTAGTAACTACTTCCGGAACAGACACTTACTCCGCTGTCGCAGCATCCATGTCATCTTTAAAAGGGCCCCGACACGGTGGTGCCAACCTGAAGGTAATGCAGATGTTCGACGACATCAAAGAGCATTGTGCTGATTATAATGATGACCAGGCTCTGTCTGAATATCTTCTGAAGATCATGGATAAAAAAGCTTTTGATAAAACCGGTTTGATCTATGGTATGGGTCATGCTGTCTACACCCTTTCCGATCCCCGGGAAGTGCTTCTGAAAAGGTTTGCCCAGAGGCTTTCGGTAGAGTCCGGATTTGAGGAAGAGTTCAAGCTCTATGATCGTGTGGAGAAACTGGCCGGACATCTGATTGCAACCAGGCGACATCTTTTTAAGCCAATCTGTGCGAATGTGGACTTTTACAGCGGACTGGTATATTCCATCCTCGGAATTCCCAGATCCCTCTTCACTCCGATCTTTGCGATCTCCCGAATATCCGGCTGGAGCGCACACAGACTGGAAGAACTGATTAACAACGGCAAAATTATCCGTCCTGCTTATCGTTACATCGGGGAACATCATCCCTACGTTCCGATTACTGATAGATAATTAAGAGAAAAAAACCAGGATTGGTTCCACCATCTGCAGAACAGATGATAAGACCTTTCCTGGTTCTTTTTTATATAATGGAAATATTAAAGAATTCTATGAGAAAGTCAGCGATAGCCTCTTCACGGCTCTCCCCGATGATAAGATCCGCAGCTTCTTTACAGAGCGGTGATGCATTGGATACAGCTACCCCTAGTCCTGCCATGGAAAGCATCTCACTGTCATTATCTCCATCCCCAAAAGCAATCACCTGATCCAAAGGAATTCCAAGTGTATTCATCAGAGTTGACATAGCCTTATGTTTTCCGGAATCTTCATGGGAGATCTCGATCAGATGGGGAACACTGGCGGTCACATAAATATCCCGGAAGACACTATTAATTTCTTTCAATACCCTGTCCCGCTGTGCAGGCAGGACAATGACATCCAAAGCATCCATTACCCCTGCATGTTCCCTGATAAACTCCTTTATGTCGGGCACCGGTTTTCTGGTACTTTGGACATATTTTTTCTCGATTTCTCCCGGTATTCCGAAATCTGCCGGATCATTATAATAATCCCGGGAAGTGTAAGCCTGCCCTTCCACAAAACACTCATAAGTGACATACTCCCCCTTCTGACCCAGATAAGTGAACAACCGATCAGCAAAATCTTCTTTCAGATTGAGCTGAAATATCGATTTTTGAGAAGGAAGATCATAGATTGCCGCACCGTTTGATACAATCACATAATCGATTCCCGGAAAATCTAACACAGATTCCGGCAACGAATAAAAAGCTCTCCCGGTGTTGGGTATCAGCTGTATCCCCTGGTTTTTCAGATAAAGAAGACTCTCCCTGGTTCTGGGAGAAATGCTCTTATCCGGCATGAGTAGAGTATGGTCAAGATCAAAGCAAATTGCTTTATATTTTTTTGTGTCCAATCATATCACCTGCTTATCCTTCAGAATACCTGGATAAGAATGCTTTGGTTCTCTCCTGCTGTGGATTCTCGATTACTTGTCTTGCAGGTCCCTGCTCCACGATAATTCCGCCATCCATGAACACGATCTCATCTGCCACGTCTCTGGCAAAAGCCATCTCATGGGTGACGATGATCATGGTAGTCTTCTTCTCGGCAAGTCCTCGGATAACCTTTAATACCTCACCGGTAAGCTCCGGATCCAAAGCAGAAGTCGGCTCGTCAAAACACAGGATATCCGGCTGCAAAGCCAGAGCCCTGGCGATAGCTACACGTTGCTGCTGACCGCCGGACAACTGGTGGGGATAATGGTAAGCACGGTCCGCCAGTCCCATCTGATCCAACAACTCCAGTCCTCTGGCGTTAATCTTATCAAAAACCTCTTTACGGTTGGCTTTCGTCTCCGGCTTCTTCAATGCCGAAAGTTTATGCGCCAAAGTGACATTTGTGAGGGCAGTATACTGGGGGAAGAGATGAAATGCCTGAAAAACCATGCCAAAATGGAGACGCTTCTGAAGAAGTTCACTATCACTCATCTTAGTCTCCCCTGCTTTATAAATCCTCTCTCCCTTTACTATGATCTCTCCCTTATCAGGAGTTTCCAGAAAGTTAAGGCAGCGCAGCAGGGTGGTTTTCCCGGATCCTGAGGATCCGATAATAGCCAGAGCGTGTCCCTGGTCCAGTGAAAAACTGACATCTTTCAATACTTTCGTGTGCCCAAATTGTTTTTCTATATGATTCACTTCCAAGATTGCCATGCTTTTCACCTCCTATTTAAAATAATCCAGTTTCTTCTCAATCAAGTTAAACAATATCGTCAGTACTCCGACAAAAATCAGATAAAATACTCCGGTATAAAATAATGGCCAGGTAATTCCGGCTGATTTCATGAAAGAGTATCCGGAAAAAGTAAGTTCATAGGCTGCTATGATCCTTGCCAGTGATGTATCTTTCACCAGGGTTATGATCTCATTGGACATAGGGGGAACGATACGCTTAATCATCTGTAACAGGGTGATATTCCAGAAGATTTCCCACTTGGTCAATCCCAGAACTTCACCGGCCTCCCTCTGCCCTACCGGAACACTTTCGATTCCACCACGGAAGATGACAGAGAAATAACAGGAATAATTGATGGTAAATGCCACGACAGTGGCTGTGATTCTCCCCGCCTCATTACCACTCCAGATATTGTGGCCCAGCCACAAACCAGGTCCGTAAAAGATAATGATAAGCTGAAGCATCAAAGGAGTTCCTCGAATGATCCAGATGAAAATGTGGAGAATACTCCGCAGCAATTTGAATTTACTCCTGGATGCAATACCCAAAACCAACCCGATGGGTAAAGAAAACAGTAAGGTAAAGATAAATATGCGAAATGTGGTCCACAGACCACCCAGCAGTTGAACGGTTACACTCCATAACATAATAAATCTCCCTTAAAGAAAAGAAAGGCCGTCACAAACGAACCTTCGCGGACTCTTTCCATGTGACAGCCTTTTCATTTCGTCTTTCCCTAAAATATAAACATTTTTCTTCTGCAGGAGAAGAATCATCAGTGACAATTACTAATCTTTACTCTGCAGGTACTACCACTACCTGAGCATTGTTGCAATAAGGATTGGAACAGGACATGGAAGAAGTAACCTCATCTGTCAGAGTCATACCGTTCCATACTACATCAATGTTACCGGAATCCAGTTCCATAATCTTGTTATCCCAATCAATTTCCGTGAATTCAACCTTAACGCCAAGTTCCTCTGCGACAATCTTAGCCATATCAGCATCAAATCCGATCCATTCACCCTTGTCGTCTTTATAATCCATGGGGGCAAAATCTGTGATACCAACTACCAGAGAACCTTTGGCTTTAATTGCTTCCACATCACTGTCAGATGCAGCAGGCTCATATGCACATTCCGGCTGTTCAACCAGGGCTTCCTGCACACCATACTGGGTTGCAACCTCAGTGAGAGTGCCATCTGAATAAGTGTTGTATAATACACTGTTGATAAAGGATGTCAGATCAGACCCCTTGCGGCAACCAACACCGTACTCCTCCGTGGTGAGCTCATCTGTATGAGTAAGGTTCGGATAGCTGGTCCCTTCTCCGATCATGGCACCGGCCATCAGCAAGTCGATGATAGCAGCATCGGAAGTACCGGACTGTACTTCCATCAAGGCATCTGCCTGGGAAGCAACCTCATTCACCTGGAATCCCTTCTCCTCAGCTACAGCAGCTCCTGCAGAACCAGCTTCCACAGCATATACAAGATCTGAAGATGCCTCTGCAGCCGGTGCTTCTGTCGCTTTCTCACTCTTTCCGCTGCCACCGCAACCCGTGAGAGCCAGACTGAGCAACATTACTCCACTTAATACTATAGCTAATTTCTTTCTCATAATCTCCTCCTCTGATATATTTTATAAATATAAGTTGACATAACAACTCTTTTAACATACTAACATATTAGCACGTTAAAGTAAAGAAGAAAAGGGAAAGAAAGAACTCAAAAATGTCAGATTCCGTCATTTTTATTAAGGAACCTTTACTAATTCCGACTACTATTGTAGACCCGAAAACTCTCATGTATATTAGAAACGGAAAAACAATTTGTAAGGATGCTTTAGGAAAAAATCTAAAAGGAGGGATCCGTTCCTATGAAAAGAAAACTGTTAATTATACTATTATGTCTCATCTTTGTGCTGGGTGGATGCAACTCCCGAAGTCAATCCATGAATCCCTCAGAAAAAGCCGGGGATTACCCCTCTGAAAACATAGCCGGGGATGAGGAAACATCTTACGGATCAGCAGATTATGCCGGAGATATTTCTGAGACAGAGAAAGAAAATAGTGAATCCTCCGCTTCCACAGAAGAGGGTGAGAAAACTGAGACTGAGGCAGGCGATACCGATAATCAGAAACTGGTCTATACCTGTGATATGACGATCGAGACGCTGGAATACGAAGAAACCATGAAATCCATTAAAAACAGCATCTCAAAATACAGTGGAATCACAGAAAAAGAAACGCAGACTGACAACGATACCTACTGGTATTATGAAGGGCGGAAAAAATCCGGTACCATGCGGTCTTATCTTACGATTCGGATTCCCGCCGCCAACTACAATGCATTCCTGGAAGAGCTGAATGGGAGTGGCAAGATCATTAGTAAAGATATGTCGGTGGATAACATCACCAAGCATTACACGGAGGTGAAAACCACTATAAAATCCCTGCAGATCCAGGAAAAACGCCTGCTTGACATGATGGAGAAGGCCAAGACGGTGGAGGACATGATCACGGTGGAAAGCCGTCTTACTGAAGTGCAGGACCAGTTGGCTCAATATAAAAATACCCTGGCTTCCATGGATACGGATGTAAAATATTCAACGATCAACCTGACCATCAATGAAGTGGTGCAATATGAAGAAAAACAGGAGACATTCGCACAAAGACTTCATTCCACTTTAAAAAGATCCGGTGAACTCTTCCTTGATTTTCTGGAGAATGCTTTATTTACGATCATCCTTCTGGGACCGATCCTCCTGGTCATCCTACTGGCATTCGGAATCATTGTCATGATCATCCGTAAGGTCAGAAAGAAGAAAAAACAGAAAAAAAACAGGAAAAATGATGTGGCTATTCCTAAGGAATCCCCGGAGACAGAAGTGGATTCTGAAAAAAGTGAACAATAATGGAATAATGACAAAAAAAGCATTTACATAAGGCAATACAATATTAATATTTTGTTAAAAATACACAATTATTTCGTTGCATAGCCTAATCCT
>CADBOX010000328.1 GCA_902796415.1 uncultured Lachnospiraceae bacterium | reverse complement strand
TGCCAAAGACTTTTACCGGTATACGAAAGCATTGACAGAGGGGGAGACAGAGAAAGGATGACAGAAGAGATACACATTGTGAAACGTGCGATCATCATGGCTGCCGGTATAGGTAAACGTATGCAGCCGCTTACCTATGAAATACCAAAGCCGCTGATCAAAGTAAATGGAGTGAGAATGATCGACACGGTGATCGAGGGACTGCATAAGAATGGGATCAATGAGATTTATGTTGTGGTTGGTTACTTAAAAGATCAGTTTTATACATGGGCGAAAGACTGGGAGGGAGTCACCCTTATTGAAAATCCTTTTTACGATACCTGCAACAATATCGGTTCACTTTATGCAGCAAGAGAGCACCTTGGAGATTGCATCATTCTGGATGGAGATCAGATCATCTATAATTCTGAGATCCTTGCTCCGTCATTTTTGACTTCAGGATACAATGCAGTCTGGTGTGAAGGAGAGACAGACGAATGGTTAATGAAAGTTGTGGATGGAGAAGTACGATCCTGTTCTCGAACAGGAGGTTCACAAGGATGGCAGCTGTATTCCATATCACGCTGGACTGCTGAGGACGGAGAGAAACTGAAAAAGCATCTGGAACTGGAATTTGAATCCGGGAATACACAGATCTATTGGGATGATGTAGTGATGTTTTTTCATTTTTCAGATTATAAACTTGGCATTATGAAAATGAAAGCATCTGACATCATTGAAATCGACGGGCTTGATGAGCTTGTAGCAATTGATCACAGCTATCAGAAATATTTAGATAATCAATACTGAAAAAGGCGGGAAACGGAGGAGAAAACTAATGGATAAAAAGCATAATGTAGCTGACAAAAGCAGGATCGACTGGATGATTACGCTGGTGCCGTTTATACTGATCATGGCACTGGCCATTTATCTGTTTATCTTTCCGGAACAGGCAAATGGCGTGATCAGTGATGTGAGATTCTTCTTTGGGGATACTCTTGGAAGCTATTATCTGGTTATCGGATTGGGTTTCCTGATCATTTCATTTTTCCTGAGTTTCAGCAAATACGGGAACATTGTGCTGGGAGAGCCGAATGAGAAACCGAAGTATAGTTTCTTTACCTGGGGCGCAATGATGTTTACCTGCGGCCTTGCGGCGGATATCTTGTTTTATTCGTTTGCGGAATGGGTCATGTATGCAACGAATCCCCATATTGCAGAGATGGGCGGCTCTATTACAGAATGGGCCGGGGTTTTCCCGTTGTTCCATTGGAGCTTTATTCCGTGGTCTTTCTATCTCGTCCTTGCTGTTGCATTTGGATTTATGCTTCATTGCAGAAAAAGAGATAAACAAAGATACAGTGAGGCGTGTCTGCCCGTAATTGGTGAGAAGCGTGCACACGGTCTTCTAGGCAGGATCATTGATCTGTTTGCGCTGTTTGCGCTGCTTGCCGGAACGGCTACGACATTTTCCGTTGCAACACCGTTAATGGCTGAAATTATTGTTACTCTCTTTGGTATCAGTATCAGCCGTACTGCGGTTACCATAATCATCTTGCTGATTACATGTGCAGTTTATACATATGCAGTCCTTCATGGCTTTAAAGGAATTTCATTCCTTGCAAAGCTCTGCATATATCTGTTCTTTGGCTTGCAGATTCTTGTGCTTCTGATTGGCGGCCAGGGACGCTTCATCATTGAGAATGGTATTGAGTCCTTAGGAAAGATGGTGCAGAACTTCATAGGCCTTAGTACTTATGCAGATCCGGGACGTACAAATTGCTTCCCTCAGGACTGGACAATCTATTACTGGGCATATTGGATGGTATGGTGTATTGCGGCACCGTTCTTCATCGGAAATATCAGCCGCGGCCGTACAGTAAAGCAGACAATCATGGGCGGTTATATTTTCGGCGTAGGATCGACCATCAGCTCATTTGTGATCCTGGGAAATTACAGCCTTGGGCAACAAACTGCAGGGCTTCAGGATTTTATCGCACAGTATCAGACCAGCGGGGATCTCTATGAATTGATCATGAGTATTGTCCACACCATGCCCGCCAGCGGCGCGTTCCTGATATTGATCCTGGTATGCATGATCGCATTTTATGCGACGAGTTTCGATTCGATCGCTTACACAGCTGCCTGCTATAGTTATAAGAAGCTGGACGAAAATGAAAAACCGCATACATTGATCATTCTGCTGTGGTGTATCCTGCTGATCGTACTGCCGATCGCACTGGTATTCAGTGAGAGTTCGATGAACAATATTCAGAGTGTCAGCATCATTTCTGCATTCCCGATCGGAATCATCATGATACTGATGATCTGGAGTTTCATAAAAGACGCGAAGAAGTATATGAAAGAGAAAAAGCTTCTGGAATAAAACGGTATAATGCTTCGATATAAAGTGTTTTATGGTAATTTGCCGCCAGCTGTTCATAAACACAGCTGGCGGTATTTTTATGTCGCCAGTTGAATTCTTACTATGCATATTTCTGTCAACACGGTTGTCAAAGATGTAAAGCACAGACATAAAAACACCCCCAAGCAAGGTTTTAGATTCCAGAGTCCTGCTTGGGGGCATCAAATCAAAATATTACGGAAGTCTCTTTAATAGATTTCGTATGAACTAAAGTTACATATTTGTTATGTGTTTGGAAGGACATCATTATCTCTTGAAGAGAATCTCGCTCATATTTGCAGCATAGCACTGCGTAGTCTGATCTACATAATTAACGTACTGATCATTTAAAATATAGTTATAAATTTCAGTTACGCTGATTCCTTTATCCCCGTTATTGTCTGACGGAATGGAACCTGTGTAGTTACCAGTATAATACTCTGATCCGCAGCCTTCAACCAGTGCACGAGTGAAGACACCAAATGCTGAAGACTCACCCTCTGATGTATACCACAGTGAGCTGGACGTTTCAGAATAAGCAGCAGCTGTAAGCACTACAAATTTTGACTTACCATACATTTCACCTGCTTTTGCAGAGAGTGTGGTATTCACTGCAGCGAAAGCATCGATTACTGCCTGATTATAAGAATCGAGTGCACTCTTATCAACTTTGCCGTCCTTTGTAGAAATAACTGCACCGCTGAAACAGCTGTCCAGAAGGACGATCACTCTGCCGGGAACTGCTGAAAGAGCCGATGCAAGTTCAGAAGGAGTGAGATAGCTGCCATCAACACCGCAAAGCGATCCATGATAGCTGCTGCCGCTGGAGCTTAAGCCATGTCCAGAATAGAAGAACAGAGAAACATCACTTTCTGTCGCACCGGAAAAAGCAGACTTAATTGCATTGAGCATCTGGCTGGCACTTGCGTCAGGATATTTTGTTATTTTAAAGCTGTTCTTAAGGCCGCCCAACATACCTGCCATTGAATTCATATCATTATGGCAGCCAGGAAGTTCACTGCTGTAATTCTGATTTCCAATAAGAAGTGCACGGCTGATAGCGGCAGAACCGGTCCAGTGTCCGGATGCATCGAAGCTGTATCCGTCGACATACTCATTGCATGCCATTACACCGTTGCTCTTGAAATAATACCAATAACCGTTATACTTAAGCCAACCGATCTTCATCTTTCCGGAGCTTTCAAGATAATACCAGTTTCCGTTCAGCTTCAGCCATCCAGTCTGCATTTGACCCGAGGAATTCAGGTAGTACCAGGAGCCGGAGATCTTTTGCCATCCGGTCTGCATTACACCGGATGAATTAAGATAATACCAGTTAACCCCCAGTTTCAGCCATCCAGTCTGCATCTGACCCGAGGAATTCAGGTAGTACCAGGAGCCGGAAATCTTCTGCCAGCCAGTCTGCATCACCCCGGATGAATTGAGGTAATACCAGTTAACCCCAAGTTTCAACCAGCCAGTTTGCATCACTCCAGTGGAAGCGAAGTAATACCAGTTGCCTCCGATTTTCTGCCATCCGGTTTTCATTACTCCGTTAGAAGCAAAATAATACCAATAACCATTAATCTTCTGCCAACCAGTAACAGGAGATCCGTCCTGATAGTAATACCAGCTTCCCTTAGAAGATTCCCATCCGCTTAATTCTGCAGCACAAACTTTCTTTGGCGTCGCAGAAAAAACAGAAGCCAAGTTGTGGATAGGAGATGTCAGTACCATCAGCGCCAGGATGATTACTATTAATCTCTTTGTTGTTTTACTCATCAATTACTACCTCCAGTAAAATTTTACTTTCGTTATGCTACCACAAATACATAAAAAAAGCAAGTTTACTGTTGTAAAAGTATATAATTTTGTTGTAAAAGTTATAATTGTGTTCATGCTTCGGAAGATCGAGATGTTGTGGTCATAAGGTTTCACTCATCTATTAATTGGCTTAATGCAGGATTAAGCGCATCGAACCTAAATTCATCCATAAATTGATGAACCTCTGAAGGCTAAATAAACGATTTGCAAATGAACGATTTAGTTACTAAAGACAGATAGTATTGACTTCATAGATACTTTCCTCTATAATATAGTTTGTTTAATATTCTGGATTAATATGGACTTCGGTTCGATAATCCTTTCCAAGGAGATTGTTTATGGCAACAATAATGAGAGGACAGAATAAATCAGACGATGATGAAATGGTTATTTATTTAGGTCCGATTCTTAAGGCACTTCGCAAAAGACTAATATGGATCATTCTTGTTGCAGTGCTTTGCGGCGCACTTGCTTATTTTGCTACGCTGATGTTTACTGCACCAAAGTATAGGACCACTTTTACGGTCTATGTAAACAATGCGCTTGACTCTTCAGATAAGACGAGTATATCCAATTCCGATTTGACAGCATCTCGTTCTCTGGCTTTGACTTATGCGGAGATCATTAAGGGCAGAACAGTTATGGCGGCAGCTGCTTCAGAAGCCGGGATCGAAGCTCAGTACAGCACATTGAGTAAAATGGTTAATGTGAATTCGGGTACCACAACAGAAATCATTACGGTAAATGTAACTACGGTATCCCCTGAATTATCAAAACGTTTTGCCGACTGTATTATTGATGTTTCAAAGGCGCAAGTATCCAGCATTGTAGATGGAAGTTCAATGCGGGTTATAGATGAGCCGTATCTGCCAACAGGTATTTATTCTCCGAATTATAAAAGGAACACCTTAATTGGTGCTTTTTTAGGAGCGTTCATTCTTGTAGTGATCATCGTCCTCCGGGAGATCCTGGATAACCGTGTACGGGATGAACAGACATTGGCAGAACGTTTTGGTGTTGCTATTCTGGGTTCTATCCCGAATCAGACCGCGGCAAGCAAGGCGGGTGGTCATTATTATTCTTACGGCTATGAGAATGCAGGTAAGGAGGCAAATAAGAAATGAAAAGGCAGAAAAAAAGTAAGGATAAGCTGACACAGGCCGGAGCGTTTCTTCTTGATGATAATTCTCCCTTTGCTGTAAAGGAAGCGTATAAAGCACTTCGTACCAATGTGACCTTTTCACTGCCCGGCAGTGAATCCAAGTGTATTGGGTTTACCAGTTCGGAACGCGCCGAGGGCAAAAGTACGAATGCAGTCAATTTAGGTATTTCATTTGCGCAGATCGGAAAACGTGTTATCCTTCTGGATTGCGATATGCGCCTTCCCACAGTTGCATCAAAAACTGGTTTGCAGCAGAATCCCGGACTGAGTGATCTTCTTGTAGGTGAAGCTGCTGCGAAAGATGTGATCCGGCATTATATAGATAATATGGACGTGATTCCCGCCGGACAGATTCCTCCGGACCCCACGGGACTCCTTGCGTCCGATTTAATGGTAAAATTGCTTGCCAAATTAAAAGAACTGTATGATTATGTTCTGATCGATCTGCCGCCGGTCAATACTGTTACTGACGCATCGATACTGTCGCGTTATATTGATGGCTTCCTGCTTGTAGTACGTCATGAAGCAGCAAATTACAGAGATGTTACTGAAATGTTCCGCCTATTAGAACTCTCGGAAGCAAAGATACTGGGTTTCATTTATAATGATGCTCCAGTTGAATCAAAGAAGTATTATTCTCATTACTATGCGTACGGAAAGTAAGCCTATACATTTAATAGATATGCACAGTCATTTCCTCCCGGGGATCGACGACGGCTGCAAGACGCCAGAGGAATCCCGGGAGGTTCTGCGTCTTTCCCGAAAGCAGCATGTTCGGTTGATGGTAGGAACTCCACATTATTACTCAGATAAACCTGTGGCACAGTTCCTTACGGAACGACGGGTCGCACTGGAGAAGGTACTGGATATACTGACTCCGGATGTGCGCTGGCCGATGATTCGTTTAGGTGCGGAGGTTTACTATCGCCCTAGCTTGTTTCGTGAAGACCGGTTACCTGAGCTGTGCTATGAAGGCACACATTTTCTTCTTCTGGAGATGCCTTTTTCTACTTGGTCTCCGAATATTCTTCGGGATGTGGAGCGGATTTCTGCAGTTTACGGAGTGACGCCTGTGATTGCGCATATTGAGCGGTATCTCAAGCAGCAGGATAGAAGTATCATTGATGAGCTGATGAATATGGATGTACTGATCCAGATCAATGCAGCTTATGTATTGAATTGTTATCCTTCATTCCGGGTACGCCATATGATTCGGGATGGGATCGTGAACATTTTAGGTTCAGATTGTCATAATCTTGAAGGACGCGGCCCGAACATGGGCCCGATGATGGAAAAGATGCTTGAATGGGGAATGGGAGAGGAACTCAGGGATATCCGTGATCAGAGTGCACGGGTACTGGGCCTAATGTAAATAGAGGGTTTTCTTAGTGGTATTTTTGGCTCAGGAGATGGTTAATGCACTCCTGAGCTTTGGTTATGAGAGGTGTTTCTATGGGATTTTTTGATGATCTTTTGAGCAATTCTTTTTCCAAGAAGTCTGTTTATACCGAGGAGGAGATCGAGAAGGCCAAAAAGATGTCCAAAAAGAACGGCAAGTCGTTCATGGAAAAATCTGATCGCGCTGACGGGGAAAACTCCGCAGACTCAGGGTTTTGACATGAATGAGGTCCTTCAGGAGATGAAGGCTCAGAGCGGCATGATCGATTCTGACATCGACGAGAAGATCAAAGAGCTGAATGACAATCTGCTTCATGATTTCGGAAAGAATCAGGCGGATCTTCAGGAGCTTGCGGGGAAAGCCGCTGCTTCCGGCATTCAGAATATCAAGCCGATGGGAATGCTTCCTCAGTCATATGTGGCGGAATCGGCGCCGGTAACGGCGAAAGCGGAGGACTTTGACGGGCTGGAGGATATCCTGAAGGAGCAGGTCTTTGGTGAAGACGCGTTTCTGAAGGCGCTGACGATTGCCTTCAAACGCCCGTTTATCCTGCAGGAGGAGCCGGGCCGCGCGAGGAACAGCATCTTCCTGACGGGGCCGGAAGATACCGGAAAGCACACGGCGCTTTATGCCATTACGGAAGAACTGTATAAGAAGAAAGCCCTCGGAAGCCCCATGGTGAGCCGCATGGATCTGGCTAATTATAATAACTCCGGCGCTGACAATGTGTTCCTCCAGGACCTGTATACGGCGCTCCAGTCCGGCGCGGACGTACTGCTGTTTGAAAACTTCGATCAGTGCCATG
>CADBOX010000327.1 GCA_902796415.1 uncultured Lachnospiraceae bacterium | reverse complement strand
TAGTCGAGTGCGTATGCGGAAACATGTCCACTATTCAGAATATACTATCTGCAGTCTTACTTCTTTTATACTGGATTTGACACATACCGCTTTCGTGATATTCGATGTATGTGCATGAAACAGTGTAATCTTCGAATTCCCACCGTGCCTGCGCTTCATCGTGGATCCCTGTAACTGACTCCACATCCTTTTTATCATTGGACAGCTTTGGCTTTCCGTAGGCTTTTTGGAGGTCGGAAAACAGGATGTCATACACTTTTTTCCCGTTTCCGTCTGTCGGATCAACCTGCCATAATATGCTGAAAACTGTTTCTTCTCCATCATATGGTGATAAGGAGATTAACATGGTTCCTTCTGCATCTGCGTAGTTTTTACTGCAGGAATACCCTTTTCCTTCATATTCAATGAGTGCCGGCTCAGCCTCCATTGCCTGTTCCAGGGTCATTCCAAGTGTAACCTTTGTTATTGGGTCATCTGCTTTTCCCCCGCAGGCACAAAGAGATAGTATTGATAAAAGTATAATAATACCTGTTAACAGTCTTTTCATTTGGTCACTCCTTTATATTAATATCAGTATCTTGTGCTAATCTATTTATCCTATGAGCGGAAACCATTTCAGCCAAATCAATATCAGGAGTTGTAAAGTCTAAAGTATCCATCGTCTATCCTCTACCATATGAACAAAAGTATTCGTTGTGCACTCAATTGATTGCATTATACAGAACATATAATTCAACATCAATGATAATCATCCCAGTACATCTCTGCATCATCGAAACCATCGAAGTCATTATACCAGTCATCATAGAAGTCATGCTGTCTTTATACTACAGGTATAGTTGTCTTCCGCATTCTTCAGTAGTACCATATCAACGGGATGATCGTTGGCGATGCCACTAATACCGGCATCGTTAACCACAGCATGTACAGTCTGTGGAGCGGCCATCTCACAAAGCCTCTTTTGTGAGCAGGTATGACACTTAGCTTTTGCCAGTGCGCCGGCAGGGTCCTTTAGGGGCTTTGGGTTCAGGAACTCAGATACTGGTTTCGGAGTATTTGCTCGGTTATCGGAGAGACCTTGACCCTTCATAGAAGATATCGGGCTTATAACTCCCGCTGGCATCTGCCGCAATATCTTCTATAAGCAGAGGTGATGCTGCCTTTTGAGGATGTGAATGCTGTGTCAGCCAAGTCACTTCCACAATATGTGTAAGCCTTGTTTCAGCCTTTCTCAGATGGGCATGGTTGTAGCCGCTGCTTTTGGGGGAGACGGTCATCGGAACGTAGTCCAGAAATGGAAGACACCATACTGACGTCTCCTCTTTTCTTTAACCGATCCCAGTTGAGCGTGCGTGCGATGATAATACGTCACCATCGGATCAGCCCTGAAAACCGAATGAAGTTTCACGACTTTCAAACCATGGTGATGCTTTTTATACTACAGGTATAGTTCTCATCCGTGTTCTATCGTTGTATCATATAGGGGAGAGTAAGGATGATTTGCGTCCAGGACGTAGGCCCCGGGGATCACATGGTCATCGAGAAGGTCAGCCTACTCTGTTTTTCGAAACAGAAGTGATGCCGTTGCCTCCTTCCTTTGTAGGAAGTGACTCGCGCGGGGAGGTAGCCTCTGCTTCATGGGACGAGAAAGCCATGTAATCCGCACCACTGGGATCATTTGATCTGAGTATGTGATTTGGCCAGTTCCCAGAAAAGCTGAAGGAGACGCAGATTTTCCGACGTAATTGCCGGGTTCTGAGTTTACGATCTCAGCATTCGTCATTCCTATAACCGCCGGCGTTATCTGCCGTGCTGTTCACTGGGAGTGATTCAACTGCCGGAGGAGAGCCAGGGTCTCCAGATCAATTCTGGTATCGTGGCTCTACGATCCCGGCGCACATCAACCAGGGATGTAGACTTCGGACTCGATCCGTATGAGTTTATGATACATGCTCATACACTTTCAATCCCTTATTTCTGCTTAAATAGCTCTTCATCTTCTACTGAATTCAAAACCTCTAAATATCTGCAATAAAACAGAAGACCTATTTCCATATAAAAGAAATAGGCCCTCTTTCATGTTAAATGCCCACAGCACAGCCATGAGGAATACTTCGAGTCAACCGGTTTCGCACTCAAACCTGGATCATGGATTTCAACATATCTCTATGTCTACAGGAAAGTTGTCCGTTTCCAATTTAAGGTTCAAGTATTAACAATTGATGGTTTCTTCTTTATTGTTTACGAAAAATGAAAAACCGTTGATAGCTATTTGGTTAGGAGTGAGATTTGAACTCACGACAGCGTGTTTTACAGACACGTGCGCTACCCGACTGCGCTATCCTAGAGAGCCACCGTCTCAACTTTGGAGACCCGTTTGGTGTTTTTTCATGTAACTTAACCCTGTTACCGGGAAACCGGGTTTGAAGTTTTCGTACTGCAGGCAATGATCAACTATTAGATTTTTATTATCTGATCAAAGCTCGATGAATGTGGTCGCATTGGATACTTTGATCTGGGTATCCAACTCTGTCAGGAGAGTATCCCTCTTCTCTTTCAGTGCCTCCACTTTTGCTTTGACATCCAAGGGATCCGCAAGCTCTGTAGTGTTCTCTTTCACGTACGCTTCTACGACTGCCAGAGGCTTCTCATCGCGAACTTTGCTGTCTTTTCCGAGGATCGACAATCTCATCTCCTCAGCAGTGGTCTGAAGCTGTTTGTTTTTAAGCTCAGCGAACTGTAGACGTTTCTGGAACTCACTTTCCATTTTTCTCTGAAGCATTCCCTCGAAATCAGCATTGCCATCATAGTTCCCCCTGCCACGCAGTCTATTTCTCAAGGAGATGGCGCCTGCGACAGTCATCTCTCCATAGGATGTTTTAATCAGAGTTTCTGCGTTAGACGCAACGATTGCTGCATCCAGCTTCTGGAACCT
>CADBOX010000326.1 GCA_902796415.1 uncultured Lachnospiraceae bacterium | reverse complement strand
CTTTCTTTTGCGGATGCTGAGGCCATGCTCGCTTATCTGGATATCGAACCGGGGGCAGTCAGCATCATGGGTCTGATGAATGATAAGGATCACACGGTGCAGCTTCTGATTGATGAAGATGTCCTGAAGGATGAATATCTGGGATGCCATCCCTGTGTCTGCACATCCAGCTTAAAGCTGAGAACACACGATGTGATAGAAAAGTTTCTGCCGGCAACCGGACACAACTATCGTACTGTATATCTTACGGGTGAAGAGTAAGAAAAAAAACAAAAATGAGCCATAAAAGATAAGAGCAGGATTCCAATCAAGGAAGCCTGCTCTTTTTAAAGATCCGGATTACTTTTTAACAAAGGTCATCTCTGTACCGAAGGAATCTTTGATGATTAAAGTATTATCATCTTTGAGTGTATACTCGGAATCAAATACATCAGTCTCATCAAATACATCGTTGTCAACGTAGGAGACAAGGAGATGATTGTCTTTTGTTTCGTATTTCATCTTATAAGTGACGCTTTCACCGGTATCCATCGTATAGGTACCTGTTCCGCCCTCTTCGAAGACGTATACAGCTTTAATACCATCCTCGTTATACTCCCAGGTCCCGGTCAGAGAGTTGCCGCTCTTCTTTCCACAGGCTACCATGGAGAAGGCAAGGATCAAAATAAACATTGCTGCAAAAATTGTAGGGATTTTTCTTTTCATTTTATTAAACCTCCTCTTTCCGATTTTTCTTATATTATTTTATACGAAGAAGCATTGTGGATGGATAAAGATCACGTACCTTTTATTTCTTGTTTTTCTTATCTGAATTCTGAGGATTGATTCCTATTCCCCTGCTGATGTCTCCCCTTGGATTCTTTCCGAATTCGTACTCATTTCCCGGAAGTATGGCATTCAGAATCACACCGGCGAGTGCAGCGATAGCCAGACTTGTGAGAGTAATGCTGGTTCCTGCTACGGTGAATGTTACCCCATCGGAGAAACCTAATCCGCTGACCAGGATCACCGCAGCGATGATCAGATTTCTGGACTGGGTGAAGTCCACCTGGTTTTCCACAACATTACGTATACCGATGGCAGAGATCATTCCATAAAGGATAAAACTGATACCTCCGATAATAGCACTTGGCATGGTTCCGATAAAGCCGGCTACTTTTGGGAAGAAGCTTAAGAAGACGGCAAAGCAGGCGGCGATTCTTACTACCATAGGGTCGTAGACATGGCTCAGTTCAAGCACCCCTGTATTTTCTCCATAGGTGGTATTGGCAGGACCTCCAACCAGTCCGGCCAGTGCTGTGGCTAATCCATCTCCCAGAAGAGTCCGGTGGAGTCCGGGATCTTCGATAAAGTTCTCTCCTACTGTCGCTGAGATTGCACTGATATCCCCGATATGTTCCATCATGGTTGCGATGGCGATGGGAGCCATAACAAGTATGGCTGTGACATCAAGCTTACAGATCATGAAAGGAGGAATTCCTACGAGGGAGGCTTTTGCCACACCTGTAAAATCAAAGATAGCACTGCCGTCAGCATTGGTGAATCCGGCAAAATGCATGGCAAGAGCAGCCAGGTAAGAGATAGATACCCCCATGAGGATAGGGATGATCTTAAACATACCTTTCCCCCAGATATTGAAAAGGATAACGACACAAAGAGCAATCAGAGCCAATGGCCAGTTAGTGGATGCGTTATTGATGGCTGAGGGTGCCAGGCTTAATCCGATACAGATAATGATCGGCCCGGTCACTACAGGTGGCAGGAACTTCATTACTTTCTTGACCCCTACCATCTTGATGATCAGAGCCAGAAGAAGATACATCAGACCTGCGACCACGATACCCCCACAGGCATAAGATACTTTTTCATTCATGGGCATGTCTGCATATTTGCCGACAGAAAGTCTTGAGATGGTTTCGAATCCGCCCAGATAGGCAAAGGAGGATCCCAGAAAAGCCGGCACCTTAAACCTGGTGCAGACATGAAATAAGAGGGTACCTAATCCTGCACACATTAACGTTACCTGGATGGATATCCCCTCGCCTCCAAAATATTTACTTACCAGCAATGGAACCAGAATCGTTGCCCCAAACAT
>CADBOX010000325.1 GCA_902796415.1 uncultured Lachnospiraceae bacterium | reverse complement strand
AGAAGAGGAACAGAAGTCCGCTTCCTTCCGGATGATACCATCTTTGAGGAGACTGTGTTTGATTTTTCTGTCCTGAAACACCGGCTTCGGGAGATGGCTTTCCTGACCAAGGGTCTGAAGATCGTTCTCTATGACCTGAGGGAGGAGCATCCACAGACACTGACCTTCCATTATGAGGGAGGAATCAAAGAATACGTTCAGTATCTGAATAAACAGAAAACCGTCCTGTACCCTGAGATTATCTATTGTGAGGGGCAGAAGGGATCCGTCTATGTGGAGGTAGCCCTCCAGCATAACGATTCCTACAACGAGGGTGTCTACAGTTTTGTCAATAATATCACCACCCCCGAAGGAGGAACCCACCTGGCCGGTTTTCGAAGTGCACTGACCAAGACATTTAATGACTATGCCAGAAATAATAAACTGCTGAAAGAAAATGAGCAGAACCTGTCCGGGGAGGACATCCGTGAAGGCCTGGTAGCGATCATCAGCATCAAGATTCCGGATCCTCAGTTCGAAGGGCAGACCAAACAGAAACTGGGTAACTCGGAAGCCAGAGGAGCCGTGGACAGTGTGGTATGCGAGCAGCTCACTTATTTCCTGGAGCAGAATCCCAACGTGGCAAAACTGATCTGTGAGAAGGCTATCCTTGCACAGAGAGCCAGGGAGGCAGCCCGGAAAGCCAGGGATCTCACCCGCAGGAAGTCCGCACTGGATGGCATGAGCCTGCCGGGTAAACTGGCGGATTGCTCAGACAAGGATCCGGCGAATTGTGAGATCTATATCGTGGAGGGAGACTCCGCAGGCGGATCTGCCAAGACAGCCAGAAGCCGTGCCACCCAGGCAATCCTTCCCCTTCGCGGTAAGATCCTGAATGTGGAGAAGGCCCGACTGGATAAGATCCTTGCCAACGCCGAGATCCGTGCCATGATCACGGCATTCGGTACCGGCATCCACGAAGACTTCGATATCAGCAAACTGAGATATCATAAGATTATTATCATGACGGATGCGGATGTGGACGGAGCCCATATCGCAACCCTTTTGCTTACCTTCCTCTATCGCTTTATGCCGGAACTGATCCGGCAGGGATATGTCTATCTGGCGCAGCCCCCACTGTACAAGATAGAGAAATCCAGAAAAGTATGGTATGCATACAGTGATGAGGAACTGAACCGTATCCTCACGGAGATCGGAAGGGACGGCAATAATAAGATCCAGAGATATAAGGGTTTGGGAGAGATGGATGCATCCCAGCTCTGGGAGACCACCATGGATCCGGAGAGCAGGATTTTACTCCGTGTGAATATGGATGAAGACAGTGTCTCCGAGCTGGATCTCACCTTTGATACACTCATGGGTGACCGCGTGGAACCCAGAAGAGAATTTATCGAGGCGAATGCCCAGTATGTGAAGAACCTGGATATCTGATGAAATGATTCGTCGCAGGAGGAAAGAATGGACGATAGTACTATTTTTGATAAGATTCAGGAAGTGGACCTGAAAAATACTATGGAGACATCCTACATCGACTACGCCATGAGTGTTATCGTATCCCGTGCACTCCCGGACGTAAGAGATGGGTTGAAACCGGTTCAGCGCCGAATCCTGTATTCCATGATAGAACTGAATAACGGCCCGGACAAGCCTCACAGAAAGTGTGCACGTATCGTGGGTGATACCATGGGTAAATACCATCCTCACGGAGATAGTTCCATCTATGGAGCCCTGGTTAATCTGGCCCAGGATTGGTCCACCCGATATCCTTTGGTGGACGGCCACGGGAACTTCGGTTCCGTCGACGGAGACGGAGCTGCAGCCATGCGTTATACAGAGGCAAGACTCTCTAAGATATCCATGGAGATGACTGCTGATATCTATAAAGACACGGTAGATTTTATGCCCAACTTCGATGAGACGGAGAAGGAACCGACGGTCCTTCCCTCCCGTTTTCCGAATCTTATGGTGAACGGAGCACAGGGAATCGCCGTGGGTATGGCCACCAATATCCCCCCTCACAACCTGAAAGAGACCATCGATGGTGTGATCAAGATTATCGATAACAGGGTGGAGGAAGACAGGGAGACCCACATCGAAGAACTGATGGAGATTGTGAAGGGACCGGATTTCCCGACAGGAGCCTCCATCCTGGGTGTGAAGGAGATCGAGAGAGCTTACCGCACCGGCAGAGGCAAGATCAAGGTTCGCGCCGTGACAAACATCGAACCCATGAGTAACGGAAAGCAGCGTATCGTTGTGACAGAGCTCCCCTATATGGTGAACAAGGCCAGGCTGATCGAAAAGATCGCCGAACTTGTGAAGGAGAAGAGGATCGACGGTATCACGGAACTTAGGGATGAATCTGACCGGGAAGGCATGCGTATCTGCATCGAGACCCGGAAAGACGTGAATGCCAATGTTCTGCTGAATCAGTTGTTCAAACATACCCAGTTACAGGATACATTTGGAGTAATCATGCTGGCCCTGGTGAATAACCAGCCTAAAGTGCTTAACCTGAAGCAGATGCTGGTTCACTACCTGAACCATCAGAAAGATGTTGTCACCAGAAGGACCCGGTATGAATTGAATAAGGCCAAAGAGCGT
>CADBOX010000324.1 GCA_902796415.1 uncultured Lachnospiraceae bacterium | reverse complement strand
CAGCTGGGAGGTATGGGTGTGGTAGCCTTTATGATGATGATCCTTGTGCTGCTTCACCGCAGGATTGGTCTGAAAAGCCGTATCCTGATCCAGCAATCCTATGGTCTGGAATCCATGAACGGTTTAGTACATTTTGTGATGCGGGTTATCCGGGGTATGCTCATCGTGGAATTTATCGGATTTTTGTGTTATCTTCCGGTTTTGTGTCATGATTACGGTATTTCCGGGATATGGAAATCCCTCTTTCTGTCTGTGTCTGCCTTCTGTAATGCAGGAATGGATGTACTGGGGGATGAAAGCCTTTCTCCCTATGCGGGAAATCTCTGGATGAACTTTGTCACCATGGCCTTGATTATCCTGGGAGGCCTTGGCTTTATCGTCTGGTGGGAACTGCTGGACCGCCAGAAGGCTTATTTCAGCAAGAAGGTCATCCGCCGAAAACTCAACAACATGTCTCTCCATGCCAAGATTGTATTGTCTTTCACGGCATTTCTGATTATTCTTGGTATGGTCACGGTTTTGGTCTGTGAGTATGATAATTCCAAGACTCTGGGGACATTCAGTTTTCCGAAAAAATGTCTGGCTGCCTTATTCCAATCGGTAACCACCAGGACGGCCGGGTTTAATACCATTCCTCAGTCCGGGCTTAGCGATGCCACTTCCATGATCTGCATGATTTTAATGTTTATCGGGGGATCCCCGGGAGGAACGGCAGGTGGAGTCAAAACGGTAACCATAGTCATCCTGGGTGCTGCCATAAAATCGGAGATACAAAACCAGGACAATGTCGTCATGTATAGCAGGACGATACCTTTTGACTACGTCAGGAAGGCTTTGGCCATCCTGGGTTACAGTTTTCTTGTCTGGCTGGGGCTCACCATGGTGCTTTGCAGGGTAGAAAATGTGGAATTTATGAAAGCCTGCTACGAGACCATCTCGGCAATCGGCACGGTGGGCCTTTCCAAGGATCTCACGGGAACTCTTCATGCAGCCGGAAAGATTGTGATCATCTGCCTTATGTATGCGGGGCGGATCGGACCGGTAACTTTAGCTACCGCTTTCCTCACCAAAGGGAAAGCCGACTCCATGATTCACTATGCGGACGAGTCGGTTCTGTTAGGATAATTATATCAGATGGGAGATTAAACTATGAGCACAGTAAAAAGCTATGCGGTAATCGGAATGGGAGGGTTTGGCAGGAGCATTGCCAGAACCCTGGCCCAGGAAGGAATGGAGGTTATGGTCATTGATATCCATAAGGAGAAGGTCAATGAGCTGGCTCCTGAAGTAACCTATGCTATGCAGCTGGATGTGACAAATGAGACTGCCATGAAGAATATCGGACTGGAAAGCATGGATGGTGTGATCATCGCTGTAGGACAGAAACTGGAGGTCAGTGCCATGGCAACGATCCTGTGTAAAGAGATGGGAGTTCCCCTGGTGATCGCCAAGGCAGAAACCATGCTGCAGAAAAAGATTCTCGAGAAAATCGGTGCCGATCAGGTTATTCTGCCGGAAGTGGAAAGTGGTTTCCGCCTGGCGAAAAATATCGTCGGCAACTTCATGGATTATTTTAATCTCAGCGGCAATCTGAGCATCGTTGAGATACCTGTCAGACCGGAGTGGATCAACCACAGCTTAAGAGAGCTTCAGTTCCGGAACAATTATAATCTGAATATCATTGCCATTAACCATAAAGGACAAAAGGAGCCGGAACGTTTTCTGGAACCCGACCAGAATATCCTGGAAGACGATATCCTGATCGTAGCCGGAAGAAATGAGGACATCGAAAACTTAAAGTACAAGTAAGGTCCCTCCTGCCGAGAGGGCAGCTTTCACAGAGGCCTTGTTTTTGGCAGGAATCCGGGCGATGATATGATTCATATGTAAAGTATCCTGTGCATGATCGATCAATGCACGGATCCATTCTTTAGCGTACCCTTTTAGGCGTACGCTTTTTTTTACGGCATAACCGATCTCAAGGTAATCATCTCCCTGTGTATCGAAGCTCCCTTCCCCAAACAGTATTTTCAGCCATCCGTCATTCTGATCATTTTCCTTACCATGATTCTCATCCGGCAGGTAAAAACCGGCAATCCCAAGAAATTCTCCGGTTTCTTTTTGATAAACCCCATAGAGACCATAACCGAAGAAAGGATACTGATAACGGATGTAGGAGGAGAGATACTCCTCTTCAGAACCCGGGTTTCCCTTGAAAAATCGCCCGGGGCTGTCCGGGGTCTGGTCTGCATCCAGGCTGATCAGTTCCGGGAGGTCTTTCATGGATAACTCTCTCAGATAACAACGCTGTGTCCGGAGAATCTGAAGAGGAATCTTATGAAAGCGGAACCATACTTCTGTCAGATAATCCTCGGATAAGGCAGTAAGGGACAGGATAAGCCATGGGGTTCCAGTGAGTTCCTCCTGGGTATTCTTCTTATGGGAGTAAGCGATGACAGGGTATTTCTTCTGCGTCCACAGACGGATTCCCTGGTCTGAGTCAGTGAGGACGATTCCCTTTTCCGGCAGTGCAGGAAGCTGATTGGAGGGTTTTGTCAAATCTCCCGCAACTTGTAAGAGAATCGTATCTTTTGAAATAGACCGTATTATGTTATAATCAAATGATGTTAATGTAATTTTGCGGATATCCGTGATCAGGGTGAGGTCCATAACTGTCCTTTCTGGCCTGCTTTGTGATTGCATTTTAAAAAATATTAAAACAGTTTTCGGAATAATTCAATGGAAATTGATATAAAGGGAGGATCCCATGAAAAGAAAGACAAGAAACAAAAGAAAAAAATCTCGGAAATCCATTTTTCCCATGGTAATACTGACCATCGTTATGTTGGCTCTTATAGTGGGACTGGGTCGTTTTTACAGGGATTTCAGCAGAAAGACCAGGGAGGGTGATCCCGTTACCCTGGAGATTCCGGAGGGTTCAAGTACCAGACAAGTGGTCTCCCTGCTGAAGAAAAATGGATTGATCCGAAACGAGCTGGCTTTCTACCTGAAATTATATCAGACCGGAAACAGGGGTAAGCTCCGCTATGGATCTTATGAACTTAACACAGGGATGAGCCTTGATGATCTGATCGGAACACTGGCCAAAGGTGCCAGGGAGGATGAACTGGTTCTCACTATCCCGGAAGGTTACTCGGTGGAACAAATAGGGGCACGTCTGGAAGAGAAGGGAATCATGACGGCAAAAGATTTCTGTCAGGCGGTCAAGGATGCCGCCGTGAATTATGATTTCGAGGGAGCCCTTCCCCAGGAAGATACCGTATATTTTCAACTGCAAGGCTACCTCTGGCCTGATACTTACTATCTGGAGAAGGATACCAGCCCCGAGCAGCTGGTTTCTATGCTGCTGAAAGAATTTGAGAGCAATTACGACGAGAAATGTCTGGAGAGGACACGTGAACTGGGGATGAGCGTAAATGAAGTCCTGACCCGAGCCTCCCTGGTGGAGAAAGAGACGGACCTGCCGGAAGAATATGCAACCATCGCAGGCGTGATCAACAACCGTCTGGATCAGAAGATGAGACTTCAGTTTGATTCCACAGTGGTGTACGGAATGACGGACGGACAGTATGGTGTTGACAGGGTTATGTATTCCCACCTGAAAGATGATTCTGCCTACAATACCTACAAGATTCCGGGGCTGCCCCCGGGGCCTATCTGCAATCCGGGCATAGAGGCAATCAATGCCGTACTTTATCCGGAAGAACATAACTATCTGTTCTTTATGATGGACACCCGGAAGAATGACGGCTCCAACCTGTTTTTTGAGACCTACGATGAGCACATGGCTGCCTACTCCACCATGACCCGTGAGGGGAAGACAGAGGAGTCTGATGCAGAGGCATCATCTACAGAAGGCAATTAATATTTTGAGGATTGATATATGAAATTAGTTATATTTGATATGGATGGATTAATGTTTGACACGGAAGCGATCGGTTTCCGGGCCTATGAAGAAGTCGGAGAAGAGTGGGGACTGTCCACAAGCTTTGATTTCTATCAGACTTTGATCGGCGTGGATAAGCGGGATACCTGTGAAAAATACCGGCAGCTATATGGGGAGGATATGGATGCTGAACTTTTTTACCGGCAGATAGGGGATCGGATTCAGGAGATCATGGATAGGGAAGGGATTCCCATGAAACCGGGCCTCCTTCCTCTTCTGGATGCCATCGAGGAAGCAAATATTCCCAAGATCATTACCAGCTCTACCGGTCAGGAGGGAATCCGCAGCTATCTTAAGCGGTGCGGCCTGGATGACAGGTTCAAGGATACCATCTCCTCCGACCAGGTGAAAAGAGGCAAACCTCACCCGGATATCTTTCTGGCAGCCTGTCGTAAGATGGGTACAGAGCCGGAAGATGCCCTGGTGCTG
>CADBOX010000323.1 GCA_902796415.1 uncultured Lachnospiraceae bacterium | reverse complement strand
TTTGTTCATGAATACAACGATGTAAGGAACACCTACCTGACGGGAAAGAAGGATGTGCTCTTTTGTCTGAGCCATAACACCGTCAGTTGCAGCTACTACGAGGATAGCACCGTCCATCTGAGCAGCACCAGTGATCATGTTCTTTACATAATCGGCATGTCCTGGGCAGTCAACGTGTGCATAGTGACGTTTTTCTGTCTGATACTCAACGTGAGCTGTAGAGATTGTGATACCACGCTCTCTTTCTTCCGGTGCTTTATCGATATTATCAAAGTCTACCTTAGCGTTTCCGGGAACTCTGCCTGCAAGAACCTTTGTGATTGCAGCTGTAAGAGTAGTTTTGCCGTGGTCAACGTGACCGATTGTTCCGATATTACAATGTGGTTTACTTCTGTCAAAACGTTCTTTTGCCATGATAGAATATCCTCCTTAAAACTATTGCCTCATTGGCTTACTATAATATGATGATTATGCCTGGGCCAAATTGACCAGGCTTCTTACTGGTCATAGCCAAGCGACGACTTCTTCTTAAGTCGCACCTTTTATGATTATATTTCATTTGTTATTATTTTTCAAGTAGAAAATAGGATTCTACTAAAAATCTTTGCGATCGAGCACCTTGTCCTGCACGCTCTGAGGAACGCGCTCATAGTGATCGAAAAACATGGAATAATTTCCACGTCCCTGGGTTCTGGAACGAAGATCTGTGGAATATCCGAACATCTCGGAAAGCGGAACATATCCGTGAACCACACGGCCGCCGCCTACATCGTCCATTCCTTCAATTCTGCCACGGCGTGAGTTGATGTCACCGATGACATCTCCCATGTACTCTTCCGGCATAGTTACATCTACTTTCATGATGGGCTCGAGGAGAATCGGATCTCCCTTTTTCATAGCATCCTTGAATGCAAGAGATCCGGCAACCTTAAAGGCCATCTCGGAAGAATCGACTTCATGATAAGAGCCGTCATATACCGTAGCATGAATACCTACAACCGGGAAACCTCCGAGGACACCTGCTTTGGCAGCTTCCTCAATACCGGCTCCTACTGCAGGAATATATTCCTTAGGAATGGAACCACCCACTACTTCGGAGTCGAACTTGAAGGTTTCTTCTGCATTTGCGTCCATAGGCTCAAAACGAACTTTACAATGTCCGTACTGACCACGTCCGCCTGACTGTTTTGCATATTTGGAATCGATATCCACTGCTTTTGTGAATGACTCTTTATATGCAACCTGAGGTGCGCCGACATTTGCTTCCACCTTAAACTCACGCAGGAGACGGTCAACGATGATCTCCAGATGGAGCTCTCCCATACCGGCGATGATAGTCTGTCCTGTCTCTTTATCAGTATGAGCCTTAAAAGTGGGATCTTCTTCGGCAAGTTTTGCAAGGGCTTCACCCATCTTGCCCTGGCCGGCTTTTGTCTTAGGCTCAATGGCGAGCTCGATAACCGGTTCCGGGAACTCCATGGATTCGAGGATCACAGGATGATCTTCATCACAGATGGTATCGCCAGTTGCTGTGGATTTAAAACCGACCGCTGCTGCGATATCGCCTGCGTATACTTTATCCAGCTCAGTACGCTTGTTGGCGTGCATCTGCAGGATACGTCCCACACGTTCCTTTTTGCCCTTTGTAGCATTCAGTATGTAAGATCCGGAGTTCATGGTTCCGGAATATACACGGAAGAATGCAAGTTTCCCTACAAATGGGTCTGTCATGATCTTGAATGCGAGAGCAGCAAATGGTTCATCATCAGATGATTTTACTGACACCTCATTGCCATCCAGATCCATACCCTTGATATCTTCTACATCCGTAGGTGCAGGTAAATATTCAATGATGGCATCCAGGAGTTTCTGAACTCCTTTATTCCTGTATGCAGTACCACAGCATACGGGCACCATCGTACATTCACATGTTCCTTTTCGAAGTGCTGCTTTGAGATCTTCTGTACTGGGTTCTTCTCCCTCAAGATACATCATCATGAGATCATCATCAGACTCACAGATCTTCTCGATCATATCAGTCCGATATAACTCTGCGTCCTCTTTCATGTCTTCCGGGATGTCGATGATGGAGATGTCCTCTCCCTTTTCATCATTATAGATGTAAGCCTTCATCTCAAATAAATCGATGATGCCTTTAAAATCATCTTCCGCCCCGATAGGCAACTGAATCGGAATCGCATTTTTACCCAATCTGGTCTTGATCTGGTCCACAGCACCGTAGAAATCCGCACCCATGATGTCCATTTTGTTAATGAACGCCATACGAGGTACATTGTAGGTGTCTGCCTGACGCCATACATTCTCAGACTGTGGTTCCACACCGCCTTTTGCACAGAACACACCAACTGCACTGTCCAGTACTCGGAGTGAACGTTCTACCTCAACGGTGAAATCGACATGTCCGGGGGTATCAATGATATTGATACGGTGCTCCAGGGCACCTGGTTTAGGCTTGCAGTTTTCTTCCTGTGTCCAATGACAGGTTGTGGCAGCAGAAGTGATCGTGATACCACGTTCCTGCTCCTGCTCCATCCAGTCCATAGTAGCTGTACCTTCGTGGGTATCACCAATTTTGTAATTAACACCAGTATAATAGAGGATTCGCTCTGTCAATGTGGTCTTGCCGGCATCGATATGAGCCATAATACCGATATTTCTGGTTCTTTCCAACGGATACTCTCTTCCAGCCAAATTCTATTTCCTCCTACTGATATATACACATTTTCCGTATCATTACAGATACTAGAATCTGTAATGAGCAAATGCCTTGTTGGCTTCTGCCATCTTGTGCATATCTTCTTTCTTCTTTACAGATGCTCCTGTATTGTTGGAAGCATCTAAGATCTCCTTAGCGAGACGCTCTTCCATGGTTCTCTCGCCTCTCTTGCGAGAATAACTTGTGATCCAACGAAGTGCAAGTGCCTGACGACGGTCAGGTCTTACATCGATTGGTACCTGATATGTTGCACCACCGATACGTCTGGATTTAACTTCCAGTGCAGGCATGATGTTGTTCATAGCCTCTGTGAAGACTTCTACAGCATCTTTTCCTGTCTCGTTGGCGATACGTTCAAACGCACCATATACGATCTTCTGTGCAACACCTTTCTTACCATCTAACATAATGTTATTGATAAGCTTTGTAACCACTTTGTTGTTATAGATAGGATCCGGTAAAACATCCCTCTTTGCAATATGTCCTTTACGTGGCACGGTTCTTCCCTCCTTAATCATAAATCTCTGATTAAAACAGACATTAAATCATCGGTACTCACGGTCAACTTCGTCTTCCATGTTCATGCTCGGACGTTTCCTATATCATCACCTGCAACCACCAGTGAAAATATTGCTGTTCCGGCATAAAGAATTACAATGTCCTGTTATAAAATCTTATTTTTTAGGTCTCTTAGCACCGTATTTGGAACGGGCCTGTCTTCTGTTGGCAACACCAGCTGTATCAAGAGTACCTCTTACGATATGGTATCTTGTACCTGGTAAGTCTTTTACTCTTCCGCCACGGATCAGAACAACACTATGTTCCTGAAGGTTGTGGCCTTCACCCGGAATGTAGCTTGTAACTTCGATACCGTTGGAAAGACGAACTCTGGCGATCTTACGAAGCGCGGAGTTAGGCTTCTTCGGTGTTGCTGTTTTAACAGCAGTACACACACCACGTTTCTGTGGGGAGCTGGCATCTGTGGACTTCTTTCTCAGGGAGTTATATCCTTTCTGAAGTGCAGGTGCTGTGGATTTCTTTGTTAAAGACTGTCTACCTTTTCTGACTAACTGATTAAAAGTTGGCATTCTTTTCTTCACCTCCATGCATATTCTTCTGATGTGGTTGCAAATTGTTACTTATCGGCTTTAACCGCCGGCCCATGGTTGTTTACCCACAGGCCTGTGTCTCAGTGCTATATTCTGTGCACAAAAACACACTCTAAAAATTATATAGAAAGATAATTGTTTTGTCAATATAGAAATTATAAATTGTGAAAAAGGGAGAAAATGGCAAGTAATCTCCCTGCCATAAAACAGTTTAATCCGGAAAATGAATGTGGAAATTATATCCACAAAATCCACTCATCTATGTGGATAAAGTGGAAAAAGACTGCAGAGTTCGTGTACCTCCCATGGATTCAGCCTATCAGAATTATGCCAGATAAAGCTACCCGGTGGATAAAACAAGAACAACTTTTCATTTATCCACACAATATAAATTTTATGCTTCTTCTATTCTTTTTTTGTGATAATAAGGGGAATCCTCGACACAAAATGACCCCTGTTTCTGCATTGACAAAAACATGTGTTCTGTATAATATATCTTTATACTTTAAACCATATTATAAGGAAAGGAGATCTGTGTAAATCAAGATGTCTATTAAGATTAAACAGATTCAGAAGAGAAATGGTTCCCTGGTTCCTTTTCACGCCGAGAAAATCTATTCCGCCATACAGCGGGCTTGCATCGCGGCGGAGGATACCATGACGGAATCGGATCTCTCCTATGTGACACAAAAAGTGTGCGAGGCAGCCATGAAGTATTCCATCCCAACGGTGGAACAGATCCAGGACCTGGTAGAGCAGGCACTGATCCGCTACGGCTTTGCCTCCACCGCCAAAGAATACATCCTGTACCGGGCTGAACATACTAAGATCCGTAATTCGGAATCCTCCCTGATGAATATCTATAAGAAGCTCACATACTCCGATGCGGCTTCGGAAAACATCAAGAGGGAGAATGCCAACATTGACGGGGATACCGCGATGGGCACCATGCTGAAGTACGGATCCGAAGGTTCCAAATATTTTATCCTTAATTATGTATTGCCAAAGGATATCGCAGCCGCTCATATCCGTGGGGATATCCATATCCATGATATGGATTTCTATATGCTGACAGAAACCTGTTGCCAGATTGATCTGATTTCTCTGTTCCACCATGGATTTTCCACCGGTCACGGACATGTCCATGAGCCACAGTCCATCGGCACCTATTCTGCACTTGCCTGTATCGCGATCCAGGCCAATCAGAATGAGATGCACGGCGGCCAGAGTATCCCGAATTTTGACTATGCCATGGCCAGGGGGGTAAGTAAAACCTTCCAGAAGGAATATATCCATGCATTGTCTTCCTATATGATGATCAAGTATGGTTTCGAAGAAGAGACCTGTCTTAACCTGGAAGCAGTAATAACCGGCCATCTTACCAGCACATTGACAATGAGTGATTCCGAACGGATTCTTTCTATATTAAAAGGGCTGACTGTAGATGAACTTCAAGGCACCCTCTCCCTGGAAGATAAGATGGAGGAACTCCCTTCTTATGATTGGGATGTAATCCATGAATTTTCCTGGGATCAGGCTATGAAGTATACAAGAAAACATACCAAGCAGGCCATGCAGGCACTTATTCATAACCTGAACACTATGCACTCCAGGGCAGGAGCCCAGGTGCCATTCTCATCCATAAATTATGGAACGGACACCTCCCCGGAAGGACACATGGTGATAGAGTGTCTCCTGGAATCCACCATGGATGGTTTGGGGAACGGTGAGACACCTATCTTCCCGGTACAGATTTTCAAAGTGAAGGAAGGCATCAATTATAATCCGGGAGATCCCAACTATGACCTGTTCCAGCTGGCTATAAAGACTTCCGCGAAGCGGTTGTTTCCGAATTTCAGCTTTATTGACGCCCCATTTAATATTTCTTATTATAAAGAAGGAGATCCGAACACGGAGGTCGCCTACATGGGCTGCCGTACCAGGGTTCTGGGTAATAATTACGATCCGGACCGACAGGTCACTTTCGGTCGTGGCAATCTCAGTTTTACATCCATCAACCTTCCCCGTCTCGGTATTGAATCTAAGGGAGATCTTAATATATTCTATAATATGCTGGATGACCGCATCGACCTGGTGGTCCGTCAGTTGTTGCACCGCCTTAAGATACAGTCACTGAAGAAGGTGAGGAACTACCCCTTCCTTATGGCTCAGGGCATCTGGATTGATTCCGAGAAGCTGAACATGGACGATACCATCGGAGAAGTGCTTAAGCATGGAACCTTGAGCATAGGATTTATCGGTCTGGCAGAGACACTGGTGGCTCTCACCGGAAAACATCACGGGGAAAGTGAAGAATCCCAGAAGCTGGGTTTGGAGATCATAGGCCATATGAGAAAACGGACTGATGAAATCTCTAAAAAATACGGTCTGAACTTCACTTTGCTGGCCACTCCCGCCGAAGGACTTAGCGGCCGTTTTGTGAAGATCGATCAGAAGAGATACGGAACCTTGGAAGGCATTACGGATCGTCCATATTATACCAATTCCTTCCACGTGCCGGTTTATTTCCCAATCCGTTCCTTCAAGAAACTGCAGTTGGAGGCACCCTATCATGCTTTGACCAACGCCGGCCATATCTCTTATGTTGAGCTGGACGGAGATACCTGCAAGAATCTTCCTGCATTTGAATCCATCGTACGCTATATGAAGGAGCAGGGAGTAGGTTACGGATCCATCAACCATCCCGTTGACCGGGATCCTATCTGTGGGTATAATGGAGTTATAGGAGATGTCTGCCCACGCTGCGGAAGGCGTGATGGAGAGGGTATCTCCCTGGAGAAGTTGAGAGAGTTACAAAAGAAATATCCGGATGTTCCTACATTTTTGTGGGATGATTAGAAAAACACAGGAGAAACGATATGGAGAAAAAAGATAAAAAAACAGAAGTTGTCGGCCAAGGTGTCGGGTTTGAACGTATCCGCCGTATCACCGGATATCTGGTAGGAACTGTGGACCGTTTTAATAATGCGAAGCGCTCAGAGGAGAAAGATCGGGTTAAACATGGATTATAATCTCAGGATCCATTCCATCGTCCAGGAATCCATCGTGGACGGACCGGGAATCCGTATGGCGGTATTTGTTCAGGGGTGTCCTCACAGATGCCCCGGCTGTCATAATCCTCAGACTCATGATTTCAACGGAGGGCACCTTGTCAGTGTGTCCTCCGTTTTTGAGCAATATAAAGAAAATCCTCTGCTTCGCGGCATAACTTTTACAGGCGGAGAACCCTTCTGTCAGGCGGAAGCCCTGGTGGAATTAGGGCGCCTGGTAAGACAGTTTGGAGGAACTGTCATCACTTACACCGGCTATCTCTATGAAGATCTGCTGGAGATGGCCAAAGATCAACCGGAGATCGGTAATCTTTTATCCATCAGTGACTGGCTGATCGACGGACCTTACATCGAGAGCCTTCGCTCCCTGGAACTGGATTTTCGTGGCAGTTCCAACCAACGTATCATAAGAAGAGAGGAGATAACATGAATTCATCTTCCACCAACTCCCTGGAAATCTCCATCAAATATTTTACAGACAAGATTGACAAACTCACCTATATCAACGGAGTATCAGACTGGATCGACTTAAGAGCCGCCAGTGATATCAGGTTAAAAAAAGGAGAGTTTGCTTTGATTCCTCTTGGAGTAGCCATGAAACTTCCAGAAGGCTATGAAGCCCATGTGGTTCCCAGGAGTTCCACCTACAAGAACTTCGGCATCATACAGACCAATTCCATGGGGGTCATCGACGAATCCTACTGCGGGGATAATGATCAGTGGTTCATGCCGGCTCTTGCCATGAGAGATACGGTGATCCATGTCAACGACCGGATCTGTCAGTTTCGTATCATGAAGCACCAGCCTGTGGTTTCCTTCTCGGAGGTGAAAGAATTACTTCAGCCGGACCGTGGGGGCCATGGCAGTACCGGGAGGGCATAGTCATGTCCCCCGGTTCAAAAATATGTCTGATCCGGTCTTTCATCTGCCAAAGAGTCAGACAGTATATCCTTCCTTTGCTATTTCCCAGACATTGTCCCTTCTGTGATAAGCTTCTTCCATATCCGGAAATTCTTTGCAGGACCTGCCGGACCCGGCTTCCTCTCGTAGGGCAGCCCACCTGTTTTCGATGTGGAAAACCTTTGAGGGATGAGCGGCAAGAGTTATGCTATGACTGCCGTATCTTCCCAAAATCATTCGATCAGGGTCTGGCCCTCTTCTTGTACAATTCGATGACACGCACTTCTATCGTTGCGTTTAAATACCATAATCAGAGATACCTGTCTGATTTTTATGTGGAGAGTATCTGCCGCATGCATCTCAGGCAGTTATATGCCTGGCATCTTCAGGCCATCATTCCCATTCCCATCCATAAAAACAAAAGAAAAAAAAGAGGTTATAATCAGGCAGAGCTGATTGCTAATCAGCTTGCACGGCGATTAAACCTCCCTTGTTATACAAATCTTGTTTTACGTAATCAGGATACCCTGCCTCAAAAACAGTTCAGCCCCCAGGCCCGCCTGAACAATCTGAAAAAAGCCTTCGGTCTGAATCCGTCTTATCTGGATGATCAGGGACATCTGAGCACAAAAGGACTCCGGAGGGTTCTTCTCATAGATGACATCTATACCACCGGAGCAACCATGGAATCCTGCACACGTCTCTTGAAGGCAGCCGGGGTGGAAAAAGTATACATTTACTCCCTCTGTATCGGTGTCTCCAGGGACGAGATCCTTTAGGCGATCCCCTCCTTGAGACAGTTTCTGAGATTGGTATACCTCTTTTGTTCCGTCTCATTATCTATCATCTGTCCGATCATGGATTCCCTTCCCACGATTGCCACCAGGTTCTGCGCCCTGGTCACTGCAGTGTAGAGCAGATTGCGATTGCACAGCACACCGGGGCCGCTTAACATAGGCAGGACTACCGCGGGATACTCACTTCCCTGGGATTTATGTATAGTGACTGCATAGGCCAGTTCCAGTTCATCCAGGTTAGAAAATGCATACTCCACCTCACGGTTTTCTTCAAAAGCTACCGTCATCCTCTCCGAAAAAGAATTGATACTCTTGATGATACCCATATCGCCGTTGAATACACCCATGCCCTCTTCCACTACAAAGCCTCTGGGGTTGCGGATCTTCCACTCAAGCTGATAATTGTTCTTAATCTGCATGACCTTATCCCCCTCCCGAAAGAGTCCATCGTGAAACTCTTTCTCCTCTTTATCCGGGGAATGAGGATTCAGATAATATTGCAATACTTCATTCAGGTGGGCAACACCCAGTTCTCCTTTTCGCATGGGAGTCAGCACCTGAACATCAAAAGGATCCACATGAATGAACTGAGGGATCTTATCCTTCACCAGATAAACCAATGCACCCATGACAGAGCGGACATCTCTGCGTGGGAAGAAAAAGAAATCTTCACTGGTATTATCCAGGGAAATATGAATCCCTTCATTGATTTTGTGAGCGTTGGATACGATCTGGCTGGCATCATTCTGACGATAGATCTTAGTGAGCCTTACCACAGGGAACATGCCGGATTCTATGATATCCTTCAGTACATTTCCGGGTCCCACACTTGGAAGCTGGTTGGAATCTCCTACCAAGATGACTCTTGTGCCCGGAATTACCGCTTTGAGTAAAGCATACATAAGATGAATATCCACCATGGACATCTCATCCACGATAATCACATCTGCCTCTATGGGATTTTCTTCGTTTTTTTCAAAACGGTATTGATCTCTTAGTTCGATCCCCCCGTTCAGTTCCAGCAGTCGATGGATGGTCATGGCCTCGTACCCGGTGGCCTCTGTCATACGCTTTGCAGCGCGTCCCGTAGGAGCTGCCAGGACGATATCAAGATTCTCCATCTCAAAGCAACGGATCATGAGATTGATGGTCGTGGTCTTTCCTGTACCGGGGCCTCCGGTAATCACAACGACCCCTTCCGCCATGGCTCTTTCCACCGCCAGCTTCTGAAGATCATTCATCTCAAGGTCATTTTCTTCTTCCAGCTCCTCCATCTTCTTATCCAATTCCTCCCCGGAAACCGGAAAGCTTACATCCAGATCCAGAAGCATTCTTGCAGTGTTCTTCTCCATGAAATAATAAGTGGACAGATAAACCTGCTCTTCTTCCTCCTCCTTGCGGATCATGATCTTTTTATCAAGAATCAGATTCATCAGATGGTCTTCTATGTACTCCGGTGGCATGCCCAGAATATTCCCGGTATTCTGACAAAGAATCTGTTTGGGCAGGTACATGTGACCAGATAATACTCCTTGCTGCAGGATATACTGGATTGCGGCTCGTATACGGAACTCAGAATCCGGAGCGATCCCTGCCTTGCCTGCGATATGATCCGCGATGCGGAATCCGATCCCGGATATATCTTCCGCCAGCTGGTAAGGATTGGTCTTCAGGATTTCGTACATCCCGTCCCCATATTCTTCATAGATCTTCACAGCCATCTGGTTGGTGATCCCATATTCCGAGAGAAACATCATGGCATGTCTCATTTCCTGCTTCTCCTGGAACTGAATGGCGATATTCATGGCTTTCTTCAATGAGATTCCCTTCACCTCCGCAAGGCGTTCCGGCTCATTCTCAATGATCTCGAAAGTATTCCCCTTAAACTTTTTGATGATCCTGGAAGCGAGGGCCGGGCCCAGTCCTTTGATCACACCGGAAGAGAGGTATCTCTCCATCCCTTCCTTATCTTCCGGTTCCACCACATGATAGTTGACGACCTGATACTGTGGTCCGTGTACCGGGTGTTCCGTGAAGGTACATTCTGCACGGATGTACTCGCCTTCGTTGATATAACGAAAATTGCCCACGAGGATCTCATCCCCGTGGGTCGTTTCTAACTCCAGAACAGTGTAACCGTTCTCTTTATTATGATATCGAATATGACTGACATATCCTTCAAATTGTTCCATCTATCTTGCTCCAAGATATTCGATAAACTGGCCTGTTCCAATAGCAACAGCTGTCATGGGATCATCCGCAGTCATCGTAGTGATTCCCGTTTTCTCCTCAATCAGCTGTTCCAGACCCTGAAGCATACTGCCGCCACCGGTTAACACGATACCTCTGTCAGAGATATCAGCTGCCAATTCCGGAGGAGTTCTTTCCAGAACACTGTGTACTGCTTCCACGATCTGGGCTGTAGCCTCACGCAGGGCCTCCCTGGTTTCTTCCGAAGTCACGGTTACGGTTTTAGGCAAACCTGTCACAAGGTTACGTCCCCTGACCTCCATGGAAGCTTCCTCTGCACGGGCATAAGCGCTTCCCACCTGAATCTTAATATCCTCCGCGGTACGGTCACCGATCAGAAGATTATGCTTCTTTCTCATATAACGGACGATTGCTTCGTCGAAATCATCACCTGCCACCTTGATGGAAGTGCTGACCACGGTACCTCCAAGGGAGATTACAGCGATGTCGCTGGTCCCGCCGCCAATATCCACGATCATGTTGCCACAAGGTTTTGCGATATCAATACCTGCACCGATCGCTGCAGCTACGGGTTCTTCGATGATCTTCACATCGCGGGCGCCTGCTGCGTAAGTAGCATCCTCAACCGCCTTTTTCTCTACTTCCGTAACCCCGCTGGGCACACAGACGGAGATACGTGGTTTCCTGCCAAACAGGCTCTTACCAACAGCCTTATGTACGAAATACTTCAGCATCTTCTCCGTGACAGAGTAATCACTGATCACACCTTGTCTCAGCGGACGAACGGCTACTATATTACCGGGGGTTCTGCCGATCATCAGTCTTGCTTCCTCCCCGATTGCTTTAATCTTTCTGGTATCCACATCAAAGGCTACAACGGAGGGTTCTTTTAAAACCACACCTTTTCCCTTCACATACACGAGAATACTCGCAGTCCCTAAATCAATTCCAATATCTGTTGCCATGGGAATCTCCTTTCATTAATCTGATCATAAGATCCTCTATACAAATAAAATAACATTCTGAAATTACGTCAACAACACTATTATATACGAAAAGACTGAAATTTAAAAGAGCTTTCCACAATAATAATAGGTATTGAGAGTGACTTCAATACCTATCAATCCATGCTGGATGCTGTTATCAATCATCAATACCTTTGGACTTGAGGAATTCAATCACATCACCAACTGTTTCGATTGCCTCTAATTCCTCAGCCGGAATCTCCAGATCATATTCCTCCTCCAGAGCCATCGTCAGTTCAAACAGATCCAGGGAGTCGGCTCCAAGATCCTCTTTAAAGGAAGTCTCCAGAGTAATCTCATCCTCATCGATGCTAAGCTGTTCTGCAATGATTTCTTTCATCTTTTCTAACATTGGTTTTTCTCCTCTATTAATCTATGGATTATCGTTCCATCTTATGATGTACTAAATATACTATTGACCTTTTTTTTTGTCAATCACTTATTGGCAGGCTTATTTTTACCTGATGCAGGGCTGGTCTGTTCCATATATTGGGGATTGATTTTTCCTTTGAAATATAGTAGAATATGGAAGTCAGTTTTGATAAGCTTCCTTGGCTCAGTCGGTAGAGCGACGCATTCGTAATGCGTAGGTCGGGGGTTCGAGTCCCCCAGGGAGCTTTTTTTCATACATAAAAGAGCTGCCATGGCAGCTCTTTTTCTTTTTATATTATGTAGGTGTCACACTTTGACACCATTTATACTCATCTGGTCGTCGCTGTTTCCCGCTCCATATCCCAGCTGGTCATACTGTGCTTTCACCACTTCCCAGGGAAGTGTCTCATGTTCTTCCTTCAGGTAAGAAATGATATCGGCAATTCCTTCTCCCGTAACAGCACTGGTAAAGAAGATCTTCTTACATCCCGCGATGCGAAGCCACTCAGCTGCCATCTCAGGATCTCCGGCCCAATGATCACATTTTGTCACGATACCCACAACCTCCCGGTTGCTTTGGGCACAGCAGTTTGGCGGATACAGAGAAAATGGCTCCGTAGCACTGATCAAAAGTCCGACAACGTCGGATTCCGCCCCGTACACTGCCAGAGATCCCGCAAGACGTTTTGTCTCTGCGTACTCTCCCGGAGTATCGATGATCACATCATAATGATTCACATATTGTGTCTTATGATAGATGATCTTTTTACCCTTCATAGCCTGAGTAAGAGTCGTCTTCCCGGATTCACTTCTGCCCACAAACATAATCTTTCTCATGGCAGTTCCCTTCTGATATCATTTATGATTTTCATCATAGACATAAGCCGTACGCACGAAAACCTTTTCCAAAGATTCCCGATAGACTGCAGCGTATGCCATACAGAACATTCCCATTCCGCTGAATACATCAAACACCGAATGCTGTTTTAAAAACATGGTAGATAAAATGATAGACACACATAGGAGAAAACTGATATATTGAACAGGTTTGTTCTCTCTCAGGCTGCTGCTTTTTGCTACCACGCAATGTAAAGCAAGGGAGTTAAATACATGAATGCTGGGAAAAACATTCGTGGCAGTGTCGATGGAATAAAGGATCTTTGTGAGATCTACAAAAACATTATCATGTGCAAATTGCGTCGGACGCAGCATCAGGCCGTTAGGAAAGACTATGGATACCAGGATAAAGGCTGTCATTCCTATCATGATCAGATACATGAAACGTTTGTAGGATTCTTCTTCTTTAAACAGAAAATAGATTACTCCCACAGCAATATAAACAAACCACAGCAAATATGGGACGATAAAATATTCTATGAAAGGTATCTTTATATCCAGACTGGACTCCACGATATGTATCCTTCCCGGAGTATGCTGCTCGATAAAAGCAAATGCCGCGAGATAAATCGGAAAATATAATAATAACAACCAATGTCCATATTTTTTATACACTGACTTCATCATCACTGCCTCTTTTCCAAACGAACCATAACATCATTTTAATACTTATCTTTTCTAAAAGAGAATCTACGCCTTTCCTACTTATCTGTCAATTCTTTTTTCTTATTTTTTCAATTAAGATATCTGTCAGAGTCTGACTTAACCTTGGAGTTTCTCTGTAATTTAATCTCCGGGATATGATAAGCGGCACAGAGTTGTTTCAAAGTATTCTCCATCTCCTGATTGGCTATGGGAACACAGATGGTCTTAAAAAGGCTCATCATGGTTTCCTGATCCTCGGAGATTCCAGAACCTGCGTCGCTGTCCCCGAAAGTGGCGATCTGTTCAAGATAAAGATACAAAGCATCCAGCGGGGAGCCGACCACCATCCTGGTTACCACATTTCCCAAAGAACCTTTCTTAAAATCTTTGGGGATATTAATCTGTGTACGGGTATCCACCTTTAGATTCACCTTGGTATTGGGTCCCATTTTATTTTCAAATACACAGCGGTTTACACGTACTCCTTTTAACTCTAATCTCACGGTATACACTCCCTTTCTCATTCCCATAAACCTTTTTAATTTTAACTCTTTCATCCTCATTTTACAAGCCAAATTATCATTTACGGCATTGC
>CADBOX010000322.1 GCA_902796415.1 uncultured Lachnospiraceae bacterium | reverse complement strand
GTATTTAAAATCCGTACTGTTCATGGTACACTACAAGCAGAATATGATGGAAAAACAGGAGAATGAAAGATGAGCAGACGGTTAGATGTCAAGGAATTACATAATATACGCGATCTTGGTGGGGAGATAACCAAGGAAGGAAAAAGAATCATTCCAGGAAAATTAATCCGCAGCGGAAAACTGGAGAAAGTACCCGAAGAGGAGATCAGCAGAATGGAAAATATGGTGGGGACAGTCATTGATTTCCGTTCTGACGGGGAGCATGCCAGAGAACCTGATGTAATTATACCGGGGGTGGAGTATCATCATCTGCCAATCGTAGAAACACAGGCTCCGGGGATCACCAGAGAGGGAGAGGCAGACATAGACCTCTTTGGAAAACTGATCTCTCAGCCGGATAAAGCCAGGGATTATATGTGTGACCTTTACAGGAATTTTGTACTAAGTGACTTTTCCATCGCCCAGTATGCAAGATTTGTCAGGATCCTTCTGGATAATCATGATAAGGCTGTATTATGGCACTGCACTGCCGGAAAAGACCGTGCAGGTATGGCTAGTGTGATCGTGGAAGAAATCCTGGGCCTGCCCAGAGAGGAGATCATCGAAGAATACCTCCTGTCGGACGAATACCTGGCAGATGACATTCAATTCCTCACGTCTTTTATCAAAAGAAGGGCAAATACGGACAGTGAAGAAGCAGATCTATCTCTGGGATATCTTTTTGGGGCAAAGAGGGAGTACATAGATACTTTTTATAAGACAGTCAATGACCGATTTGGGAGCATGGATGCTTTTATAGAAGAAGGGTTGAACCTTACTGATGAGGAGATTAAAATGATGAGAGAGATCTATCTGGAAGATTCCGGGAGCATTAAAGAGTAAAATATGACTTCCTATGTCAGATGGGTATGATTTGTCAAAATATAAAGATCCGCTGCGTAATGCAACGGATCTTTTCTTTCTGGGAAAACACAGGTATCGGTTTGTCAGAAGGCATCAGACCCCACGGACTCACCGGAGACGGCACTACCTTCTGAACCCTGTCCCATAGTGTAAATATAGCCACTGTTGAGGGTGAAATCATAGCTTCCTTCTACCAGACATCGTAAGTAACTGCCCATGCTTCCGAACATATCTTTCTCACCGTACCAGTCATCACCGTAAGCACGATTGATATGATAGGTTCCACTGGTGAGATTGATGCTGGCACTATTGCCTTTTTTGATAAAAATTCTTGCGACAAGTTTGTCTTTGGATGTATAAAGCTTGATGAAAGTATGCCTTGATCCCGGATTTTTTATTGTCAGTTTTACGGAGGAGGATTCATAATCCGGGTTATGGTAGAGAATGTTCTTGGAAGGCAGAGTTCGTTTACATTTCTTTACCATATCCTTGGAATCTCTAAAATCATTTAAGCCATCAAAAATCAGACTGGCTTTGTAAAAATGCCCGGAGTTATACAGATCTTTTGCTTCTCTGTAAGTAATCTGGTTGTCACATTCCGCCAGGAGCTCTGTCCAGCCCTCATAAGGATTTGACGGATATTCATTTAATATCTTATAAGCCTGTTTGTATTTCTTGGCGTCAGCGAGTGTTTTGGCTTGTTTGAAGAGAGCCACACTTTTGCATTGGAGAGCACGGTCGGCGGAATCCTGGAAGTTGCCCAGTTGGGTAAACAATCCGGCAGCCTGTTCCAGGCTTGCATCATCTCCTTTAGCCTGCAGTTCAGTAGCCTCCAGATATGTAGTACAGAGCTCTTTTTGGCTGGAAGCATCTTTGTAATCAGGAACCTGGTCGAAGAGGGTTATGGCCTCTTGTAGGTTACCATCGACCTCGTTTTGCATACCATCACAGTAGATGGCCGACTGGACGGAATCTTCATAATCCCCCAGACACTGGTAGACATTGGAAGCATTCTTATAATTTCCCTGAGAGGCAAAAGACTGGGCTTCGGAATAGAAATTGGCTCTGCCTTCTTCTATAGACTTTTGCAATTCCTCGTTCGGGGAAGAATATTCTTTAATGTCAACTGTATATTTTGCTGCATTCTCATAGTTTCCCTGTTCCACTTCGTTAAAAACGTCACTGATGTACATCAGGTTTTCGGAATCGCGAAATGTTTGTATTGGCTTGAAAGCTTCTTTTGCCTTCTCGTAATTGCCCGCCTCAAACAGTTGGGCAGCAGCATCGTAGGCTTTTACCTTTTTCTGGTAAACGCTGTATTGATGGATGCCTACACACAGGGCCACAGCAAGGACTACGATACCGGCTATGGTCAGTTTCTTTTTCTTAGTCATAGTACCCCTCCTTATCTTCATATTTATTAATATAAATGATAATATGATTATAAAATCTTTGCCTTCATTTTACAATTGAAAATATCAAAAAAAAATAGATAATAAGGGGTTATCAGACTAATCGCAATACCACTTCTCCCATAAGGCGTCTGCTTCTTTTCTGGTTTGTACACCACCGCCTGCCCCGACTTGTTGCACACAGGAAGCCGCACAGACAGTTCCATATTGACTGCACTTGTACAAAGAGAAACCCCGAAGTAGACCTGAGAGGAACCCGGCCACGTAATTATCACCGGCACCGGTACCGTCCAAGGCCTCCACCGGAAGTGCCCTCACATGAAATGATTCATTATCTCCATATATGAATGATCCTTCAGGACCGGCCTTTATTATGACATGTTTTACTCCGGCGTTCAGGAAGAAAGCCGCCATTTCTCCAATCTTTTTCTTCCCGGAGAAAAAGGCAGCCTCCGTATCATTTGGGAACATATAATCAATCATAGGCAATATTTCTGCGATCTCCTCGAATGTCATCTTGCGGAAGGTTGGAATCTTGGTATCTGCACAGACCAGACAACCATTCTTCTTGGCTTCTTTCACCAATGTAATCACACTTTCCTTTTGATCGAGAGGAGCGCGAAACAGGCTTGCCAAAGAGACGATCTTTGTATCTGCCGTAGCATGTATATCCGGCAGGTAGGAACCAAGCATGGAGGCATCACTATTTACAGAGTTTCTGGAGCCGTCAACCTCTACCATGAGATTGGCGACAGGTGTAGGTCTGCCGGCTACCACATCAGAAAGGCTGCAGTCAATTGCCATATCTGTCATAGTCCCGAGGATCATACGACCTGCCAGATCATCACCCAGTCCACAGACCAGTCTCACATCATGCCCAAGTCTTCTTAATACCATCGCTTCATTGATGGCATCCCCTCCGATGGATAAAGATATACTTTTTGCCCGATGAACCCTTTTCCCCTCTACCATAGGCTCAATACCTCTTGTTATACAATCAACCAAAGCCTGTCCGATGCAGGTAATCTCTGCCATGTTCTCACCAGCCCTTTCCATTGAAAAAATAATAAAAAAAGGTACTACTTATGCAGTACCTCTGATTAGTATGGACCTGGCGGGAATCGAACCCGCGTCCGAAAACCTATTCCGCACGGTATCTCCCATCACAGTCTTTAATTTGACATTCCCTCCATCTGACGTCTAAAGACAAACTTCAGATTTCAGTAGCTTCATAATACTTCATGCCAGGCAAAGCTTAGTGACATGAGGGTCCTGCATTATTCGAAGCCGGGTTTCCGGTCTGCAGGTTTACCGGATCCGACTGCTGCAATTAAGCAGCTGCTAATACTCTATTATCAGCGTTTATATTTAATTCCAAGTTTTTGCGTGGTCCTGGTCCACGGATGGCTGCCCCACGTTCAAAATCCCCGTCGAAACCATTACAAGCCCGAAAGTGGACGTTACAACGTCGTTCATTGAAGATTATACTTCTTTTTTCCAAATTGTCAAGAGATGCAGATTCCGTCCAATTTGACTCTGTATTTACC
>CADBOX010000321.1 GCA_902796415.1 uncultured Lachnospiraceae bacterium | reverse complement strand
CAAGACCGGAAGCAAGTGGGTTTATGACCTGCAAAAACTCCAGACAGGGTATGATAGCCTCCTTCAAGAGTTCAATCTAAGGATACGAAGGGGGCAGAAACTTGGAATCCTGGGCCCGAACGGCAGCGGTAAATCCACGTTTCTTAAGACCTTAGCCGGACGGATTCCTCCCTTTTCCGGCAGGATGTTTCCGGGAAGCAACCTGGATATTGCCTACTATGATCAGTTTACAACTGAGACAGAGGATGAATGCCGGTTGTTAGAAGATTTTACGAAAGCCTTTCCTTCATATGAGATCAGGGAATGCCGGAAGATTCTTGCAAATTATCTGTTTCACGAGGAAGATATGGCCAAAAAGATCAAAGATCTGTCAGGCGGAGAGAAGAGCCGGTATACCCTGGCCAAATTGTTGGAGAAAAAACCGAACGTCCTGTTGCTGGATGAACCCACCAATCATCTGGATATTCCCTCCAGGGAGATATTGGAATCTGCTTTCTCAAAGTACACAGGTACTTTGATTTTCATAACACATGACCGTTATTTTTTAAAGCAGCTGGCAGACAGTCTGCTGATTTTTGATAAAACAGGTGTGGTCTATTATCCGCATTCTTACGCGGACTATCTGGAAGCACAGAAGAAAAATGCTTCCAGAAAGATGCGGGGAATTCATTCCATCGCTGAAGAAAACGAAACACTCCGGCAGAGTCTGCAGGCAGTTCCGGAAAAGAAGAGAATGCAATCTTCCGGATATAGTTCGGAACAGTATTTCTGGGATTGGCAGCTACAGCTGGTGACCAGGGAGCTGGATGAAATAAAAAGGAGATATGAGATTCAATCGCAAGATGCAGCTCTATACCCATGGGATAGGGACGGATATACGACCAGAATCTATCATGAAATATTGGAAGTTGATTTGGAAGAGTATGAAAAGCGAAAGCATGAATATCAAATGATAGAAGAGAAGTACACAGAGTGCTGTATCAGGTGGTATGAAACCTGGATGAATTATGAGGACGCTTTTCATTCCTATCATGATGAAAGATAATGAAAACAAAAGAAGAACCAGCTCAAATAAGTGCTGGTTCTTTTCTGTGCTAAATATGAATAATCAGATGATCAGATAACGAAGCTGCTCCATAAAATAAGCTAACATAGCGGCTTCTTCCAATTGCTGTTCCATCTCATCTTTCTGTGCATCCACGAGTTCTTTAACAGAATTGCGGGAGCGGATACGATCATTCAGGATACGGATATATTCCTCATAATTGTCATTATTGATTTCCTGAAGTTCCTCATCCGACAGGATATCTTTATCATAATACCGGCGGAAAGAAATCCGGATGTATGCAAGAATCACATCATCCGCGATGGATTTATAGATGGGAACCACCTTATCCAACTCGCCCTCTTTCATACATTTGTACAACTCAGGGATACGATCATCTCCCAGATCCAGAACCTTCATGGTATACTGGACCAGGATAGCATCGTCCTTAAATAGAGATATATATCCAAACAGATACATCATCTGACGAAATGCGTTGATAAAGTCATGTATCTGATAGGTCAGATAATAAATCTCCATGTAATATTTTAATCTGGAGAGAGATTCATTCAGAAGCTTTCTGATGGAAATCTCCCGGAAAGGACCCGGAATCTGAATCTTATCGATATCCGTCAGCTTAATCTGATACTGCTCTATGCAGCGGGCCAGTGTGACCTTGCAGGCATGAAATTCAGAGTAAGCATTCATGAAAAACAGCTTCTCATTTTTCTGCTCATAAGGGCAGTGGAAAAAATCATAGAAGTGTGTGAACTCGTGAAAGAGGATAAACTTCACATAGGAGTCTCTGTAGATATGAACCTTTGGATTCAGATGGAGGATATATTTCCCTTCCATCAATTCCAAAAGATTAAAACATCCTTCTACATACTCCTCGGTATCGTACTTGACATCCTCAATCATGATATCGCTGTCTATACCATATTTCTTTTTATATTCAGTCCATAAATCATTAATTTCTTTAATATTCATAATGACACCTTCACATAATAACCTAGCTTTATTATATAACGAAGTTGTATTTAATCCATGGAAAATATAAATCAAAATAAGGAATTTTTTGACTTCTTTCTAAAGTGTTTGGACAACTGTATAAAATGACTATTTCTCTGGACGTTCAGCCTTATAATAATAGAATTCATAACCCATCAGATTACCGTCCTCCAGGTCGCTCATGGAGATCCAGTCACCGTATGCATTGGTACTTCTCTTGCTGAGATGATAAGGGTCCAGCAGAAGAAATTTATCCTTCTTTTTATTGTAGGAAGCAATCACGACATAATGCCCGGGAACATGGGTAATAGCAACCACATTATCTGAAGAAACTCTTTTCTTGAGATGTTCGATATCCCCGCTGCTGCCATCATAGGAAAAACCATACTTATCTCCGAATCGTTCGGCTGCCGCCTTAAAGAAGCCGCTGTCCGTTCCGTTATCCATAACCCGGTAGTTCTTCTCCACGGCATAATCTGCCAGGTCATAGGGATTGGCATACATACCGGTAACTGCATAGATAGCATTCATAGTAGAGAAAATACCGCAGGCAGAAGTGGTAAACACGTTTGATCCGGGGTCTTCATTTTCTCCTTCCCCATAGTAATAATCTGCCCAGTCTGCATCAAACTGTGCGAAGACACGGACGGATTTATCGTCGATTGCTTTGTTATATCTAAGAAGCCTCCAGCAAGCCTTGTCCGATTTAGTAAAGCAAATCAGCCCATCAGCATTTCTGCCAAGAAATCTCCGGGTTGTTTTATCCTGCAGACAAAGATAATTGCCATCCCTGGTTATACGAAAAGCTCCGGCTGACTCCTCCGGTCCCCAAAAGTCAGTAACCTTTGAATTGAACATGGGGTCTGGCTGAAGATATTTTCCTGTATCCGTGTTCATCACAGTAAAGTAGCGGTCTCCTATAAAGTGGAAAGTACAATGAAATATACCGTCCAGAGCCAGATTCTGATTGAAGGAAGCTGGGGTTGCATTGCGGGAATCTTTTAAGGCTGTCATCTGATATTCCCCGTCTGCAAGAGTCTGTTTCTCTCTTCCGTCATAGATGAGACAATCGCCGTAAAAATCATATCTGGTGATCCACCCCGTCCTTGTCTCCCCTTTTTCTTTATACTCGATACGATACCAGTAAGTTTCCTCTTTCCATACTTTAATCCCTTTAAATGAAGGGATATAGGTCTGGACATCACCGCCGATGTCCTCATAGACCTCCAGATCATGTCTGACAGTTGCATAGATTGCATCTGTTTTTCTCTGATAGACATGTTCAAATGCCTGAACATGTTGTGGTACAAGGAAACATATAAGTGAAAAATAAATGGTAAATACTCTGAATAATCTTCTCATGGAATTCTGAATACCTCCCGTCTAAGACACGTAAATATTACAGATTATAGCATATATTTCCAGTATTTCAAATAAAACAAGTAAAAATCTAATTTTTTTATATTTACCCGGATATACTTTTCAGGCACCTTTTTCTACTTTTTTCCTGAAAACTGTTCTTTTTTTTACGGCACCTTATTATAAAAAAATATTTAATTATGACCTTCATTTTGATATACTATTAACATAAGAATATGACAATAATAAACCGCATGAATAATGTTTATGGAGTGATAGAGATATGATTTACTGTCTGATCAACCCTTCTTCCAGAAACAGAAAAATCAATCGTATCTGGAAAGGAATCGAGAAAGATCTGGAAGAAGAAAGAATCCCATATCAATTGATTATTTCCAAAAGCAGAGAGGATGTTATGGAGACCGCCGGACGGCTGACTTCTGATGAGGAGGAGAAGACCATAATTATCTTAGGCGGAGACGGGACTTTGAATTCCTTTCTGAATGGTATGAAAAACACCAGAGGGATTAAGATCGGTTATCTGCCTATGGGATCCGGGAATGATTTTGCAAGAGGAATGGGAATCACGACGAATTATAAGGAAGAGATGGATCTTATCCTTCACGACAAACAGATTCGTAAAATTCACTATGGGACGGTCACTTATAAATCCGGAAGGGAACAGAGATTTTTTGTGAGTGCCGGTATGGGATACGATGCGAAAGTGTGTTATGTGGCAGATCATTCCCGACTAAAAAAACTTTTTAACCGGATCAGCCTGGGCAAGCTTATCTACCTGTTTATCGGAGTGAGATCATTGTTGAACGCCAGGACTTTTTCGGCCACATTGTATACAGATGGACTTCCTGTGCTGGAAAGCGACAGGTTTTTGTTCACTTCTTTTCATATGCTGCCTTATGAAGGAGGTGGATTCAAATTCTGCCCGAATATCCGTCCGGAGGACAGTCAGCTTCATATCTGTGTTGCAGAAGGAATCCCAAGAAGAAAAGTACCTTTCATCATTCCCCAGGCTTTGGTTGGAACTCATGTTTCCCGAAAAGGGGTGCATCAGTTCTGTTGTTCCGAGGCTGAGTTTATTGCAACGAAACCTCAGTATGTTCATACTGACGGGGAGACAGATTATCTCTATGATGAGATAAAGATCTCTGTTTCGAAAGAGAAAGTTACTTTTTTAAATTAGCAGTATAGAGATGAACTTCAGCTGAATAATGTGTGATGAGATGTAGAAAGAAGGTGGGGATATGGTTTATTGGAAACTTGATAATCATACCATTCGATGCCTGATCAATAAAGAGGAAATCAAAAAGATGGGATTTGATCTGAATGCCATCTCCAACGACGCTGATGTTATGTCAGAATTTCTCGAGGCAATCGTCAATGATTCCCACAATTATATTGATTGGAACACAGAGAATGGCGTACAGATTTATATCGCAAAAGCCCTTCCTGCAGATCAGTTTCTTTTTACAATAAGCTGCAGTTTTCCTGACGACATGATTGACCAGGATCTGAGACAGATCCGCCGCATGATCACCGCCTTAAATGCCAGGATTCCTTTGGACAGGCTCGAGGAGATTGAGAAACTTTCCGGGGAGGAAAAAGAGAAAGCTTTTGCATCTCTATCCAAGGATCTGAGGGAGGTGTGTATGGGTGATGTTGAGATCACATCGGACAAAGTTCTCCGAAAGATGAGTGATGAATCCGGGGAGGATATTCGGGTTGAGAAACCTGGTGATATCCAGATGCCTTCTCAGAAAATCACATTTGGAAGTATGGCTGAGATAATGAGCTTTTGTTCGTTGCTTGATATCGATTATACTTACCCTTCGTCTCTCTATCGCTTTAGAGATGAGTATATCCTCCTGGTAGATTTTGATGATACAGAAGATAAGACTGATATCGTAAAGTTTCTGATTACCGCGGAGGAATACGGAGCAATATGTGAATCATCCCGGTTATCCAGGTATTATCTGTTGGAGCATGGGGAGTTATTGATTGAAGAAAATGCCATTCAGGTGCTTATGGTCATGGCTCGATCATGACAGCCTGATATGGTCATAAAATCTATTTAAACAGTTGATAATTAATACGAAAGCACCAGGAAATATGGTGCTTTCTATCTTTAAGAAGGAGATTATATATGAATAGTATATCGGATTGCCTCGATCCCAGGGAAAGGGAACGGTATGAGGCTTTACTTCGCCGCATTCGATATGATGACAGAGACTTTATCATGTATCAGGATATGTTGGATTTTTTATGGCCGTATGTCATCGGGGAGAAATGGTCTCCCGATAAGGAAATGATCTGTGAGGAATACACTCATTGGAATATGCAGATGATTGAAAAAGTACTCTATCATGATCACGATACACCATATGCCAATATTCGAAGATGCTATCAGACTATCGTGGAACTGATCCGTCATGATCCGGAAGCGGGTCGGGAGCAGCTGGAGGCGATTGGCATTGAGAGTTTCGCTTATGATGGTCTTGCACCCAAGGTGCGGATGGACGCAAGAGGAAGGGTATACCGTCCTATGTCCAAATTGTTTATGATATATAATTTTGCAAAATATTATCAGAAACATGGGATGGAAGAGGAACTCAAACAGCTGAAAGATACATATGCCTATGCATTTAAAGTTTTTGATGACGAAGAACATAGGATGCATGACCAGTTTCTTTCTGAACAGATGGAAGACTTGTCTGATCGTCTGATCTATCCTATCGATGAAAAGGTGTATAAGATTCCATGGGGTCCCAGGGATTTTTTTCTGTATTACGATGAAAACAGCTTTATTTCCCTATAATTTGTTCACATTTTATTCAAGAATAGGGAGTATGATGCAGAAGAAAAGAACATGGAAGTTTTATTTGTCTGGAGGAAAAAATGGATAAATTAAAAATACTTGTGGTAGATGATGAGATACGCCTTCGAAAACTTGTGAGAGATTTTTTGCACAAGAAGGGTTATGATGTGCTGGAAGCATCCGATGGAGAGGAGGCCCTGGATCTGTTCTTCTCGGACAAATCCATCAGCCTGATCATCTGCGACATCATGATGCCTAAATTAAACGGTTATGAAGTTGTAAAAGAGATACGTCATTACTCAGATATCCCGATCATCATGTTGACTGCCAAAGGGGAGGAGAGTGATGAGCTGCAGGGATATGATCTGGGTGTCGATGAGTATATATCGAAACCCTTCAGCCCCAGGATTCTGGTCGCAAGAGTGGAAGCAATCCTGCGCAGAAGTCATGCTTTGGCTTCTTCCCAGATATTATCTGTCGGAGGTATCTCCATCGATCCGGATGCCCATGAAGTCAGAGTGGATGAAAAGCAGGTAGAGTTAAGCTATAAAGAGTTTGAATTACTCCAATATTTCATGATAAACCAGGGTGTAGCTCTCTCCCGGGAGAAGATTCTGAATCAGGTGTGGAATTATGATTATTACGGAGATCCCCGGACCATCGACACACATGTGAAGAAACTAAGGAGTAAGCTTGGCAAAAAAGGAGACTATATCAAGACAATCTGGGGTATCGGTTACAAATTTGAGGTGGGGAATGAATGATGTTTAAACACTCCATCAGATATAAGATGACAGCAATTCTGATCACAATAATTGGATCGGTGCTGTTTTTGACATGGATTCTGAATACGACATTCGCGGAGCGATATTACATTGCATCCGAGAAGACATCCATAATCAGTTCCTACGAAAAAGTAAAAACTCTTCTGCACAGTGCCGACTCCTCGATTGAACTGGCAGAAAGTCTTGAGCAGATTACCATCAGCAATAATGTGAAGATGATGGTGGTCTACTCCGAAGATGCCACTTCCATGAACCAGGAGGTTATCTTTTCCAACATGGCAGGAGGCACCAGTGTTTATGAGCAGATACTAAGTTATCTGAATTATGTGCGGAGCGAGATCAGCCAGGATACAGACTTATCGGGAGATTCCGGCACCCCCCATTGGAGTAATGCCAGTATGCCGGAGGAGTTGAAAACCCTGGTGAAAAAAGGGTACTTTGTCACCCAGATGAAGGACAAACGCGGCGGGCAAAACGGGATCTATCTGTTTGGTTTCACTGACGATGATTATCTGGTCGCCATGCGTGTGTCTATCGAGGGAATTCGGACCAGCATTAAGATCAGTTCACATTTTATGGCCTATATAAGCCTTATCGCAGTCCTGATCGGAATCTGTGCCATATCAATCTATGCCTACAGTTTTACAAAACCAATCAAGCAGATGGCTGATGTGGCAAATCGCATGACGGAACTTGATTTTGATGCGGTGGTAACATATAAAACAGACGATGAGATCGGGGAACTGGGGCGGTCCATCAACAAATTATCAGAAACTCTGGAATCTACCATAGGAGATCTGAAGACTGCCAACCTGGAATTACAGCAGGATATCCAGAAGAAGGAAGAAATTGACAACATGCGCAAGGAATTTCTTTCTCATGTCAGTCATGAGCTGAAGACCCCCATCGCCATAATCCAGGGTTATGCGGAAGGCCTGAAGGATGGAGTCACCGACGATAAAGAAAGCATGGATTACTATTGTGACGTCATATTGGATGAATCGAAGAAGATGAATCAGATGGTCCGTAAGCTGCTTACTCTGAATCAGCTGGAATTCGGAACGGCTCCTCTTACTATTGCCCGATTTGATCTGGCCCAGATGATCCATAATAAGATCAGTGCGTCACAGATACTGTTCACCGGGAAGGATGTCAAAATGATCTTTGAGGAGAAAGGCCCCGTTTATGTATGGGCTGACGAATTCATGGTGGAGGAAGTCTTTGTAAACTATATGACCAACGCAATCAACCATGTGGCAGACCAGGGTGTGATCAAGGTCTGGTTCGAGAAGAGGGACGGTATCGTTCGTACAAATGTCTTCAACCAGGGTAAACCTATCCCGGAAGAGGAGCTTGATAAACTCTGGATCAAGTTTTATAAAGTGGATAAAGCAAGGACAAGAGAATACGGTGGAAATGGTATCGGTTTATCCATCGTAGCCGCAGCGATGAGGGCACATGGAAAAGATTTCGGTGTGAAAAATGTGGAAGACGGCGTTGTTTTCTACTTTGATCTGGACGGGGAATCATCCGAAAAATAAAAAAACAGGAGCATACTCTTAATATGAGTCTGCTCCTTTTCTTATTGGATCATGATTAGTAAAGTGGGAAATCTCCGCTTTCTTCACCGTTAAAGACGTAGTATGCTTTGTTTTCTTCTGGCTTTATATATAAATCAAGAGTAGCTAAGTCTTTTACCAGGCGGTTCTGATTTCCTTCATCAACCCAGATTTTCTTTGCAGTTGCGATAACTTCTTTGTACTCAACTGTGTTTCCTGAAAACTGTACATTAAATGTAGATTTCATAATAAAATAAACTCCTTCCTAAATTAAGTAATTTAAAATCCTTACCTATGATATACTATTTGTAGTAAAAAATCAATGAATAAAATATGATTTATTAAAATTGACGAAAACACGCAGAAATGCATAACAATTTGTATAATAATTAAAAGAAAAAGATGCATAATTATAGATATTAACATAGAAAAATGCATGAAAATATTATATGATTATACATGTGAAAGATCAGTGTGAACAATTAAGGAGCGCGAATATATGATATCGATTATTGACTATGACGCCGGAAATATCATGAGTGTGGAGAAAGCCATACGGCATCTGGGGGAAGAACTGATCATTACCAGTGATCCTGATCGCATTCTGTCAAGTGATAAGGTGATCCTTCCCGGGGTAGGTGCATTTGGGGACGCCATGGGTAAGATCAGAAAAGCAGGGCTTGACAGGGTTATCTACGATGTGGTGGATAAGAAGATTCCTTTTATCGGAATATGCCT
>CADBOX010000320.1 GCA_902796415.1 uncultured Lachnospiraceae bacterium | reverse complement strand
TCTTCATCACTTCGAATTCGGCTTCAGATATTTGGGGTAGATTAGACAAAAAAACAATCCTCCTACATTTGTAATAATTGGATTATAAAGTTTCTATCAAGTAAAGTCAAGGAGCTAACCGGGTCTCGAAACATGTATTCAGTTTAATAAAACTCATCAGACACCAGATAATCTGCGTGATCAGTGAAGATATCCAGATCCCCCAAACGCCAAACTCTAACAGTTCGGTCAGGAGAAAACTTGTACTGGGATTGATGATCAGGACACAGATTGTGGCCAGTATACGAGGTATCTTCACTTCTCCCATCCCTCTCATACTGCCGATGTTGACGATGCGCAGAATCTGTAGCAGGGTAAGTACTGCGGCTACATAACTATACTGTTCTCCCTGTCCGATAGAAACTGCATCCGAAAAGTACAGGCTGAAATACCAATGTGCCCCAAGGATGTAGATGGCACTTAAGCTCAAAGAGATTATTATTCCGACTTTCCGCCCTTCTCTTATATATAATCTGACTTCCTGCTTATTCCGCGCACCCATGCTGCGGCCTGTCAGGGATACGACGGCGTTTTGTAGCCCATCTCCGAAAGCAAAGGAATAAGTCAGAAGAATCATTGCCACAAAATATACTGCTGTATCATCTGCGCTGAGCCCTGAGATGATCAGGGAAGAGATGAGAAAACCGATACGGGTAAAGAGATTCTCGAAAACGAGATTTCCGGCTTTGCTGCGTATATTTTTCATTGTAGATCTCTGGCTTTTTCTATTACTCAGGATACCCTTTAAACTAAGGAAATCACTATGCCTTATCAGGAAGAATATGCTGACTGCACATGCCGCTATTGTTCCCACAACTGTTCCATATGCATCACCTGCCACTCCCAGAGCAGGGAATCCACAATGCCCTTCAATCAGCAGGTAATTAGTCAAAATATCACCGGCTCCCATGAATATACTTGAGATAAAGGTGACTTTTGTCTGCCCGATTCCTCTGAGCGCTGCATTCAGGACGATAGAGACGGTCTGAAAGACCATAAATCCCATAATAATGCGGAAGAAGGAAACGGACATTTCCATTGTTTCCTGCTGCCGGCTGAACAGCCCCATCACCGGACCCGCCAGCAAGGCAAGTACGCATCCCAAGACTACTGACAAAAAGATACATATCCGTAGTACCGCATGAAAGTATTCATTTGCTTCCTCGCGGTCCTTTTTGCCAAAGGCCTGTGAGACAAAGATAGAAGCAGCGGTTCCAAGCGCATAAAACACGGATAGAAACAGTAATTTAGGCTGTGCGGTAAGTGAAACCGCTGAAACTGCGCCTTTTCCCAGAGGAGCAATCATCTTTGTATCGATAGAAGTAATAATGACGCCGACAAGGGTTTCCAGGATGGCAGGCACTGCAATCTCGATAAACTCCTTTCTCACGTCCGATCTGATCATATTTTTTTCCAATGTTATTCTTCCTTGATATTCTTCTTCCATTTACAGAGAAATCCTATAGTTTTTCAGGACCAGCGTATCGTTCTCAGAATATTCATATCGATTAATGATCCGCAGACGTTTCGGCAGCCCTGCCTGAGAGGAAAACTCCTCTCTGACTATGCCCTCATCAAAGAACAGCAGATCCGGCTCCATCCTTTTTTCTTCCTCCTCAGTAAGGAGAAGTTCTATGACATCTCCGCGGGCTTCTCTTACGATATAGCGATATTCCCTGTTTTCGTTAAAAAAATGTCCTTCTTTCGGCAGCTCTTTCTCCAGTCTGTAACTGTTTTCACTTACGAGCCGGCCTTCTTTCACCTCGTAAGGTTCAAAGATGAGACTGTCACGAAAATATGCCATTAATAAGCCTTTTGCCGGCAGTTTTTCCACAGGTATATTAAATCGTTTCATCGTTTCAGTTCCTCCTTATACCAATCGAACAAAGTTTCCATGGGAAACTCCGGAGCAAACCGGTTCTGATATATTTTAAGAATTTCTTTCGGCATCAGTTCTTCTATTGGTACTCCCCGCCGGTATTCTTCGCGATCTACCTGAGCAAGAGCATTGACCCTGTTCCTGAGCATATCTTTCATAACCTGATCAATCATATGGGCACTTAATTTCATCTGGCGAAATGAATCAGGATAATCTACAGCATAGATTACCGGATCAATCTCCATGGCCAGACGATAATATCCATCACGGGCCGGAGTAGTTCGGATTTCGCCCCACCCGTCACTCTGAAGTTCTCCTATAAATGTGTGAAGAATAGGAGAGATGTCCATAGCCTGTCCATCTTTTCTTTTTACTCTCAGGATAGAACCTTTGGCAATACATCTGAAGATGGCTCCGTCGCGGTTCCATCTGATGTTTCTGCTGTAGTCCTTATAGATTCCCGTATATTTGCTTTCAATAGCAAGTTCGCCGGGTGCTTTCAGAAGATATTCAATCTCATTAAGCAGATCGTACGCACTGACAGCCGGCATGCCCAATTCATTCAGAATCAGAGTATCAGACAGACAGCATATGTCGAAACAGTCGGTAAGAAGATGGGCTTTTGGGGCCTTTTCCCTAACTCTGTCGATGTTGAAGCAGGCCTCTCCGAAACCTTCCTTGGTAAAAGACCCGAGATTAAAGACCACATTTTTTCGGAAAAAGGCAGCGATCCGGCGAATCTGAGAGTCTGATCCATAGATAGTGCCCCGGAAAGTCTGACCGGCTGTCAGAGCATCCGTCATCTGTCCCTCCTGTGAGTGAATCCGCTCTGTTTCAGGAGATGTGTAGACAAGAAGATGGCTTTCTGTATCAGCGGTGTAGCAGTTATTCATCATAGACGGCTGTTCACTCCTGTGTGGATCCCTGCCCGGAGCAACCCGGTAGCGAAGCTGGGTCTTATCATTCTTCACAAGGCAGGCACAGATGGGAACCGGAAGCAGTCTTTTTTTTCCGTCGCTGAGATATGCATTGGTGCAAAAGATTTTTTCTCCATCTTCATCAGCTATGACGGATGATTTCCGAAGCAGCTCATGGATCTCCGATCCCGGTAGATATTGGGAGGTTGTAGGACCATCAGCGTAAGGCTGATAAAAACATGTCGGTGTAACAAGAAGCACGGAATAATCCAGTGCATGATAGTTGCACAGATCGGACAGGCTGGGAGGCTCTGTCCGGAAATCCTCCATCTCCACCAATGAGAAGGATACTTCCCCACTTATTCCCTCAGCGTTCACCCCAATCCGATGGATACCGGAAAGTGCCGTTCTCAATGTATCTTCCTTTTGGGCTTGTTCAGAGTCTCCCGCCGGAAAAGAAAGAGAAGCAAAAAAAGTCTGTCCAGCCTTCAGGCTGCGCATGCTGTAGCCCTCTTTCTTCAGGAAGCGGCTGTTGGTAAAATAACCCCGGATGAAGGATAGGGCTTCAGGGGCTTGTGACAATATTTTTCCGGCTTCCACGGATAGTCTCATATATCCGTCAGGATGGGCAAATCCAACCGTAAAATCATTAAGATTGATTCCATGATCGGAGAGAATTCTGCCGAGAGGAATGCAGGGAATACCGAATTTGTCACAGGGGATATCATAACGGTATCCTTCCGTTGTTTTCACGGAGCTTTCAAAGGACACATCCCCGATTGTTTTCATTTGAATTGAAATCATATCTGCTGTCCTCCTGTAGTGTGTGGCTCATCTTTCGGGAAGAAAGGGAGGAGTTCAGCCGCATCAAACCATACGGCTTTCTGGGCTTTTCTGTCTATGGAATAAAGTGGCTCACCGCAGGTTTCCGTAAGATCGGTTCCCTGTATTTTCATGGTTCGGATCCATCGGTTAAATTCATTTCTTCCCACAGTATAGGATAGCCTGAACAGCTCCATTTCCCCGGGCTTCATGTTTAGGTTCCTAAGAGACCTGATCCGTTGGTATAGTGCCTCCCATGCATAGGGTTGTCCGGCCGCTTCACGGTCAAAGCAATAGGGACGAAGAAGGAGGGAAATCTTTTCATCTGTGCAGAATACTCTTTCCCGCAAAAGATCCAGATGCTGAGCTATAGTTGCATTTTCACAAATCTGGAAATCCACCCAGTTGCCTGCATAACCATCCCTCAGGTGGTTTTCACTTTTTGCGGTTTTCTTTGCGCTGCTGCAGCATTCTTCTGCCAGAAGATAGGCTGCATGAAAGTTTTCTTCCGGTGGCACAAAGGCGATTCCGGTACACATGTATACCGGTGCCCGGACTCCACCCTCGTCCCAGAATGTGGAACCTTCCAGATTCTTGTAGAGGAAGTTGAGGTAGGGCAAGGCGAGTCCGGCATTGCACATGCAGTTGATATCGTCACCGCCCTGATGGAAGATCTGGAATTCTCGGACGAATTCTTCTCTTTTCCCGCCTTGGGAGACATAATATTCCTCGAGATCTTTCAGTGTCTTTTTCAGGACATTTCCGTAGAC
>CADBOX010000319.1 GCA_902796415.1 uncultured Lachnospiraceae bacterium | reverse complement strand
TCTGAAAGGAGAGGTTCCCGTTTTTGCGGGTTGTAGGAATGTACTATGCGAAATGAGATTTTAAGAATGATTGAAAACAACAGCAAGATTAATCTGCACGATGTTGCTCTGATGTTAGGTACTGACGAGACAGTGGTATTAAGTGAGATAGAAAAGCTGGAGAATGAAGGAATTATTTGCGGTTATCCGACATTGATCAATTGGGATAAAACTGATTTCGATAAAGTCAGTGCCCTGATCGAGGTTCATGTGACTCCACAGCGTGGCAGCGGTTATGAGAAGCTGGCAGAGCGAATCACCAACTATCCGGAGGTAAAAGCCATCTATCTGATGTCCGGAGCTTATGATTTTGCCGTATTTCTGGAAGGAAAGACCCTGAAGGAAGTGTCCATGTTTGTGACGACTCGTCTGTCCACTTTGGATGACGTTTCCGGCACCACGACTCATTTTATCTTAAAGAAATACAAGGATCATGGTATGATCCTGATTGATAAGCCAGTAAGTGAAAGAATGAAGGTGACACCATGAGAAATCCCTTATCCGATAAAGTGATCAATATCAAGCCATCCGGGATCCGTAAGTTTTTTGACCTGGTTCAGGAGATGCCGGATGCCATCTCCCTGGGTGTGGGAGAACCGGACTTTGATACTCCCTGGCATGTGAGGGAAGAGGGTATCTACTCCTTAGAGAAAGGGCGTACTTTCTATACCTCGAATGCAGGTCTCATGGATCTTCGAATTGCCATCTGTAATTATCTGAACCGCCGGTTTGGTTTGAACTATGATCCCAAGACCGAAGTCTGTGTTACCGTGGGGGGAAGTGAAGGTATCGACATCGCTCTTCGTGCCATGGTAAATCCAGGAGATGAGGTTATCATCCCGGAACCCTGTTATGTGTCCTATCTCCCCTGCGTGGAGCTGACGGATGGTGTGCCGGTTACCATTGAACTCCAGGAGAAAAATTCTTTTAAGTTGACAGCGGAAGAACTGGAGGCCGCCATAACCGACAAGACTAAGATCCTCATCCTGTCCTACCCCAACAATCCTACCGGGGCAGTCATGACAGCGGAAGACCTGGAGCCTATCGCAGAAATTGTGAAAAAGCATGACCTTTATGTTATCTCTGATGAAATCTATGCGGAACTTACATATCTGGAGAAACATGTGTCCATCGCCTCTCTTCCTGGCATGCGGGACCGTACCATAGTAATCAATGGTTTTTCCAAGGCGTTTGCAATGACAGGATGGAGGCTGGGCTATGCAGTTGGTCCGGAGCTTATCGTGCGTCAGATGACCAAGATCCACCAGTTCTGTATTATGGCCGCTCCCACCACCAGCCAGTACGCAGGAGTGGAAGCTCTGAACAACGGGGAAGAGGATGCCGCCATGATGAGGGAGTCCTATGACCAGCGCCGCCACTATCTTCTGGGGCGTTTCAAAGAGATGGGATTAAGCTGTTTTGAACCCCATGGAGCATTCTATATGTTCCCTTGCATCAAAGAATTCGGTATGACTTCTGAAGAGTTCGCCTCAGCCCTTCTGAAAGCGGAGGAAGTAGCGATCGTTCCGGGGACGGCTTTCGGTGATTGCGGTGAGGGATTCCTGCGTGTTTCCTATGCTTATTCCATCGAAGAGTTAAAGGTCGCCATGGAAAGGATCGAGAGATTCATCACCGGATTACGCAAGGAAAAGAGATAAGCCATGGTACATATCGTATTACATGAACCTGAGATCCCGGCTAATACCGGGAATATCGGGAGAACCTGTGTGGCCACGGGAAGCGTGTTGCATCTGATAGAGCCGCTGGGTTTTCAGATCAATGACAAGATGTTGAAAAGATCAGGCCTGGATTATTGGGATAAGCTGGAAGTACATCGTTATGTGAATTTCGAAGAGTTTCTGGAGAAGAATCCCGGAGCCAGGATATATATGGCTACCACCAAGTCAAAACAGACTTACACAGATGTCTCCTACGAAGACGGGTGTTACATCATGTTTGGTAAAGAAAGTGCCGGTATCCCCGAAGAGATCCTGATGCAGTATAAAGAAACCTGTGTCCGGATCCCCATGCTTGACCGGATCCGGTCCCTGAACCTGGG
>CADBOX010000318.1 GCA_902796415.1 uncultured Lachnospiraceae bacterium | reverse complement strand
TGCTTTCGACAAGCTTACAAAGTAATTCCCGATTCTCTACATCATCGACCAGGATCATTTCCTTCGCCCCGTCGTATGGAAGCTCCATTGTGGCATCCTGCATAAGCTTCACAGCCGCCGGAACAGGCTTTACCAGCAGACGATCATCATATATCCCGCCAAATACTCTTCCGCGATAATACAGAATGAATTCCCCCATCATAGCCCTGGAGCTTACTTCATCTAAATCTGAAAACTGTTCCAGGATAAAGTCCAGATACTCTTTTGTCGATGCCATATCAGTTTCCACCTCTTTTCCTTATCGGATGCCTTCCTATCCTTATAAAATGGCCTTCCTGAACAGCCGCAAATGTCGCAACAGAACATATCGGGATTCCCGAATATTCGAGCGAAACTATTGTTGATACCAGTGGAAGCATGAAGAGCAGCACGCCTGTCACCTTATTCATGGTCGTATGCACTGCAACATATCTCTTCTGCATGACATACCCGGATATAATGTTAATTATCTTTATCAAAGCGATAACCGCCGTCCATACATACAGCCATATCGGAATATCCAATACAGGCAGAATCTTTATCAGACAAACGGCCACAAATACAAAATCAGCGATTGAATCGAATCTCGATCCAAATTCACTGACTGAATTTGTTTTCCGGGCGATGATCCCATCGGCCATATCCGATAATCCGCCGATCAGATACAGCGCATAAAATCTCGGAGAAAACACCGGGCAAAACAGGAGTACCGCACTCACAAGGATTCTTAAGCCCGTTATTACATTCGCCATCATACGCTTCCGGCGTTTTCAAGCCTGCCACGTGCATCAGGATTGTTTCCGATAATTGCCCCAACTTTTTCGCACGACTTCATTTCCGGACAACTACCGCAGGTTTCCATCTGTTTTTCTCTCGCGCACTGCCTGATCGGACATAAAGAATCACAGTACACAGTCTTTACTCCCGGAATCCGGCAGCCGGAACAGTTGATCATCTCCGGCGTTATTTCCACCTCATTAAGCTTGGACCATTCTTTCGCCACTTTTATCCGCAGTTCATCATCATTACCTGCCGTTGCCAAACGAGCTTCGCAAGCCTCACAGTCCAACCCGCAATATGCAATGTAATCACTCATAATCTCAACTCTCAGCAGACCCTCATATATCATTCTGTTTTGACTTTTCGTCAGGAACATGTCAACAAGCTGGAATTTATTTGCTTAAAATTCTGTCGTACCCTTTCGGATCCGTATCCCCTTCGGTACTGATCAGGAGAATGATCGAATCTTCATTGATTCCCATTTCCCGCTTCAGAGAATCGTCTTTCATGATCTCCTTTAGCACACCATAGGTTACTGCACCGCACTCACCTGCCACCACACGTTCTTTTTCGTTCGGAAACCGGGCAAGTTCACGCATTGCATTCTCAGATACTTCATCCGTGCAGGCACAGTAAAAGCTGGCTCTGTCTCGGATGGTTTTCCATGTGATACCACAAGGGGTTCCGCAGTTCAGCCCTGCCATGATCGTTACGGGATCTCCTGAAATGGAGCGGATGCTCCCATCGCCAGCCTTTGCGGATTCGTATAGACATGCGACCGTCATCGGCTCGACGATCGTGAACACCGGCTCTTTTGCAGCAAAAATATTTGACAGATACCCCAGTATCCCGCCTGCCATTGCGCCAACACCGGCCTGCAGGAATACATGGGTCGGAACATCTCCATCAAGCTGCTCACATATCTCGACACCCATCGTCAGATACCCTTCCACGATCCAGTGCGGGATCTTTTCGTACCCTTCCCATGATGTATCCTGGATCAGTGTCCAGCCTTTCTCTTCCGCCTGTCTTCTGGCGTATTGTACGACTTTATCGTAGTTAAGATCGCTGATAACGGCTTGTTCCGCTCCGGCATCTTCGATTGCCTTTCTTCGCGCTTCTACAGAACCTGCCGGCATGTAGACATATGCCTTGCACCCGAACAATTTCGAAGCCCAGGCTACTCCTTTCCCGTGGTTTCCATCCGTTGCGGTGACAAATATCACCTCGCTGCATTTTTCACGATTTTCGTCTGTCATGAAATCATTGAATACCGCAGTCCTGTAATCCAAACCCAGTTTATCGCATAAGATCCTGAACACAGCGTAGCTTCCGCCAAGCCCCTTGAATGACTTCAATCCGAATCTTGTTGATTCATCCTTGAGATGGATCGCTTTCACACCGAGTTCCTCCGCGGCAGTTTGCAGAGAAACAAGCTTTGTCTCTTCGTACATCGGGAGACTTCTGTGAAAGCGCAACGCAACTTCTGCAGCCTCCGGGTTAAAAGGAGAACCTGGAGATCCTTTCATGCCTGTTGATAATACTACGGTGTTTGTTATTGTTGTCTCTTTCATCTTGAAAGCCACTCCTTCTGTCATTTAACTGTGGATAAGCTTTAATTGCAATTATGGCATAATGATACCTCCTTGTATACGATCCTTCGACTCTTAATGTGTATCAGTGTTTATCTGATTCTGCCATATCCTGTAGATCTTTCGATCTATTTCGTTCATCTATTATCACAGCCTGTGCTTGAGCAGATGGTATTTTGACGGGATGTCAGACAGAGTAAGCTTGAGCGGTTCAGGACGCTTCTCTTCTCCCGGTGATTCTCAATGAAAAAATCCATCTTATATTTCATCAAACAATTCTACGCTGCCTTCACTATTACACATCTCATGCAGCTTCGGAACAATACTCGTGAAATGGTCTGTCTTATTGTGGAAATTGATCGCATCCTGATCTTTCCAGTTCTCGATGAAAACCAGCGTATTTGGATCGTTCTTTGATACATTCAGAGTATAGAAGATGTTACCTTCCTCCGCACGGGACTTGTCTATCAGCTCTTTAGCAGTATCCTTAAATGCCTGTAAACATTCCGGTTTTACGTAGTTTTTTGCAACGATTTTGATCATGTTGGTTATTCCTCCCTTCAATTGAAATAGAAAATAATTCTGCGACAATTAAATCATATACATATAAAAAACCAACAAAGCAAGGAGGCACTTTACACGCCTTCTCACTTTGTTGAATTGAGATAGTACTGTCATCTTCGAAAGAACAGAAAATACTATGCCTGAAGTTGCTGACTGAATCTCATCAGCATTGTGGCTACCTGCGCTCTGACTGCGTCGCCCTGCGGGGTCCAGAAGCCGATGGAAGCAAACTTAGAATTCACCGCCGAGATTTTCGAAGGTATCGACAATTACAACACAATCTTTATCCACTCTCTGCATAACCAATCTCATGATATTTTCCGGGATGGCCACACATCCTCCAGTATATGGCTTAGCCGGGCCTATGCAGTGCAGAAAAATCGCAGAACCTCTGCCCGGCGTTCCTTCCTCATTGAAACTAATGTTGAGGCAATACTGATATTGATATTCATAATCTACAATATGCTCGCTATCCTCCATTTCCAGATCCGGGTAATCTTTGATATCGACCATCTCGTTGTAATGCATACCTTGTCTGGCATCTCCGGACCAGTAAGTATCATTGGTAACTTTAACATATGGTATTTCGCAGCCAGGATCATCGGCAATGCCAAAAGCCTTGTTAAAATGATAAATCCCAATCGGAGTCTGATTACATCCCTCCACATGATCCATATCTGCACAAAGACCTTTCAGTCCAACGAATCCAGGTGTTGAGAGAATTTGCTTCCAACTTCCATCCATCGCTCTTTCATGCATGGATATCGTTGCAGTGGTTTTATCCATCCCCATTCCACCGACAATGAAAAGCTGTTTTACATCCATATCCTGAGCAATCGGCATATTCACCACCCATTCCGGAGAATTCGTCTCCTTCTGGTTGGAAGCGTAAAGTCCATCAGTTGACATCATTTCTTTTTCTGAGGATTCATCTGAAAGTTCCGAACCCCCTTTAGAATACGTACTTCCACAAGCTGTCATTCCCAAACAGATCATGGAGATCGCACATAATACAATCATCAATTTTTTCGTCATTTGATACCTCCCTGTTTTTCATTAAAGCATATAAAGATGTAAGGGTCAAAAGGTCAAAATCAAAGTTGAAGATACCATATATAGAGATATAAACTTATAAAACATACAATATATAGCGGTGAATTTTTCAATAATATGCTTTTGACCCCAACATCATATCAATTAAAAATATTATTCTC
>CADBOX010000317.1 GCA_902796415.1 uncultured Lachnospiraceae bacterium | reverse complement strand
GCCACCGGCTTCATTGAGGTCTTCCATATAGGTTGGACCTGCGGGAGCAAGATGACAGAGATTCGGTGTCTTCTTGCTGATCTCATTTGCGATTTCCATATTCAACTCTACACCTGCCTCATGGGCGATGGCCGGAAGATGAAGCATGGTGTTGGTGGAACAGCCAAGAGCCATATCAACGGTCAGACAGTTGAGGAAAGCTTCCTTGGTCATAATATCACTGGGGCGGATGTTCTTTCTGTACATTTCCATAACCTGCATACCTGCATGCTTTGCAAGACGGATACGGTCAGAATAAACTGCCGGGATGGTACCATTTCCACGAAGTCCCATACCGATTGCTTCCGTCATGCAGTTCATGGAGTTGGCTGTATACATACCGGAGCAGGAACCGCATGTAGGACATACGTTCTCCACATATTCATTTACCTTCTCCTCTGACATAAGCCCTGCTTCGTAGGAACCTACCGCCTCAAACATAGAGGAAAGACTTCTCTTGCAACCGTCCACATGACCTGCCAGCATAGGGCCGCCACTGACGAACACGGTAGGAACATTGATCCTGGCTGCTGCCATAAGAAGACCTGGGACATTTTTATCACAGTTGGGAATCATGACCAGAGCATCAAACTGATGGGCTTTGGCCATACACTCTGTGGAATCCGCGATAAGTTCACGGGTTACCAGAGAATATTTCATACCGATATGACCCATGGCAATACCGTCACATACTGCGATGGCAGGAAAGACGATGGGGGTACCACCGGCCATGGCCACGCCCAGCTTTACAGCTTCCGTGATCTTGTCCAGATTCATATGACCCGGAACGATTTCATTGTAGGAACATACGATTCCTACCAATGGCTTTTCCATCTCTTCTTTTGTATATCCTAATGCATTAAATAAGGAACGGGACGGTGCAGCCTGCATTCCCTTCTTAACCACATCACTTTTCATGATATTCTATCCCTCCGTAGATTATAAATTGTTATTAATTAATCGATTAGTATAAAATGAATCTATTAATGAAATGTCAGGATGATCAGATTCTGTCTGCGATCAGGTCACCCATCTCCACGGTGCCTACCCGGGTCATGCCCTCGGACATAATATCCACAGTACGGTAGCCTTCTTTCAGCACCTGCTTCACGGCAGCTTCGATATCGTCTGCTGCTTCGCCCATATCCAGGGAATAACGGAGCATCATAGCGGCAGATAAGATGGTTGCGATGGGGTTCGCTATGCCCTTCCCAGCGATATCCGGTGCGGAACCGTGACTGGGTTCATACAAACCGAAAGAAGAATCATTGAGACTTGCTGAAGAAAGCATACCGATGGATCCGGTCACCATACTTGCTTCATCCGAAAGAATATCTCCGAACATGTTCTCGGTAAGGATCACATCAAACTGTCCGGGATCTTTCACCAGCTGCATGGCTGCATTGTCCACCAGCATATTGTCAAGTTCCACTTCCGGATAATCCTTGGCGACTTCTGCCACCACTTGTCTCCATAAACGGGAGGAATCCAGCACGTTTGCTTTATCTACGCTGGTCACCTTTTTGCGGCGTTTCATGGCGATGTCAAAACCACGGATGGCGATCCTGCGGATCTCGTTTTCATCGTATCTTAAGGTATCTACTGCGGTCATGAGGCCATCGATCTCGCGGGTATATCTCTCACCGAAATACAGACCGGATGTCAGTTCACGCATGACCACAAAATCAAAGCCGTCCCCGATGATATCACTTCTCAGAGGACAGGCATCCTTCAGCTCCTCATAGAGGTAGGCAGGACGAAGATTTGCAAAGAGATTAAGCCCTTTCCGAATCTTGAGAAGTCCCGCCTCCGGTCTTAAGTTCGCCGGAAGCTTATACCACGGGTTTGTGGTAGTATCACCACCGATAGATCCCATCAGTACGGCATCCATCTGCTTTGCAGTGTTTAAAGATTCCTCCGTCAAAGGCTCCCCATATACATCAATGGAAGCTCCCCCCAGAAGGATCTCAGTGTAATCAAACTCTTGCCCGTATTTTTGTGCGATTTTTTCTAAAACCTTCAATGCTTCTGCCACGATCTCCGGACCGATTCCGTCTCCTCGGATCACGCCAATCTTATAAGACATAATACTACTTCCTTTCCCTCAATCTGTTCCCTATCTTATCTCATTTTCTGTGTATAATCAATGAATTTTTGAATATTTATGTGCATTTCTTCTTATATGAAATGTGAAAACGAATCAGCTTTCTATATGGTAAGAAGGCTGATTCGTATCATACGGTTTTATTTGGGTTTGTAGGAACTCTTCAGGGATACAATCCGGTTGAATACCAGAGCATCCTCCCTGCTGTCCTTGGAATCACAGCAGAAATAACCTTGTCGAACAAACTGGAAGCTGTCATAGGCCTTGCTGTCTTTCAGGTTTATCTCCAGTTTGCAATGGTCAAGCACTGTCAGAGAATTGGGATTCAGGTTGAGACTGCCGTCTTCATTATATACCCCCTTCTCTTCATCAACGATATTCTCGTAGAGACGAACCTGGGCATCCACACATTCCGATGCGCACACCCAATGGATGGTTCCTTTTACTTTACGCCCGGTAAAGCCGCTTCCGCTTCTGGTCTCCGGATCGTAGGTACAGAAGATTTCCGTCACATTGCCTTCATCATCTGTCTTATAATCTGTGCAGGTTACGAAATAAGCATTCATGAGCCGCACTTCATTTCCCGGATAAAGACGGAAGTATTTCTTGGGAGGATCGATCTTGAAATCATCTCTCTCTATGTAGATTTCCCTTCCGAAAGGAATCTTTCTCATCCCAAGTTCTTCATTCTCTTTGTTATTCTCCACATCCAGGTATTCGATCTGACCTTCCGGATAATTGGTAATAGTCACCTTGACTGGATCCAGAACTGCCATCATACGGGAATTCTTTAACTTCAGGTCATCACGGATACAGAACTCAAGCATGGCATAATCCACGGAACTCTGAGCTTTGGAGACACCGGCAAGTTCGATGAACTGTTTCAGGGCTGCAGGGGTAAAACCACGACGGCGAAGGGCCGCAATCGACACCAGACGTGGGTCGTCCCAGCCGTCCACGATACCATCCTCCACCAGTTTCTTGATGTATCTCTTCCCGGTGATGACGTTGGTAAGATACATTTTGGCAAACTCGATCTGCCGGGGTGGTTGTTCAAATCCCACCTCATGGACTACCCAGTCATACAAAGGCCGATGATCTTCAAATTCCAAGGTACAGATGGAATGGGTCACTCCCTCGATGGCATCCTCGATGGGATGGGCAAAATCATACATGGGATAGATGCACCAGTCATCTCCTGTGTTATGGTGATGCATGTGGGCCACACGGTAAAGAATCGGGTCTCTCATATTGATATTGCCGGAAGCCATATCGATCTTAGCCCGCAAAACCTTCTCTCCGTCTTTGTATTTCCCGTTTTTCATATCCTCAAATAAAGCCAGGTTCTCTTCCACAGAACGGTTCCGGTAAGGACTCTCTTTTCCGGGTTCCGTCAGAGTACCGCGATATTCGCGGATCTGCTCGGGAGTCAGATCACAGACATAAGCCTTCCCCTTTTTGATCAGGGTGACAGCTGCTTCATACATCTGCTGAAAATAGTTGGGCGCAAAGAAGAGTCGGTCTTCATAATCTGCTCCAAGCCACTGAACATCCTCTATGATCGAATGTACGAACTCCGTTTTCTCCTTGGTAGGATTGGTATCATCAAATCTCAGATTAAACTTCCCGTTATATTTCTGAGCCAGCCCGTAATTCAATAAGATGGACTTGGCATGACCGATGTGAAGATACCCGTTGGGCTCCGGAGGGAAACGTGTCATAACATGATCGTAAACCCCTTCTGAAATGTCTTTCTCAATTGCCATTTCTATAAAATTCTTTGATACTTTTTCTTTTTCTTCCATATATTCCTCCTGTGTTTTGGATGGACAACCAGCCAAAAAACATTATTTGCGTTCTATCATAGCATATTTTGTCATGTGTCACAAGACAGAATCCTACAAATCCATTTCATCATGGAGCAATCTATGATATACTCGTTAAGAGGTTGCCTTTCCCTTTTTGAAAGAGATAAGGTGCTCAATCACATACAATCGTAAGTGGAGTTTTCCGCTATCAAAGGAGATATTATGAATCTGCAGATGAAATTCAACAAACGAAAAGTAACTATCATCGGTGTCGGTAATGTAGGTGCCTCTATTGCTTACGCACTTACGATCCGTAATCTGGCGAGGGAGATCGCCCTGATTGATATCAATGAAGAGCGGGCCAAAGGGGAAGCCCTGGATATACAGCATGGAATTCCATATATGGGTATCGCCAATGTTTATTGTGGTACTTATGAGGATTGTAACGACAGTGACCTGGTGATCATCACGGCGGGCAGAAACCGCCGGGTTGGGGAGACCAGGCTGAACCTGATCGAAGATAATAAAAGAATTATGGGAGATATCGTGGACAAGATGCTCCCGCACCTTAACCGCAGTGCTACCATCCTTGTAGTTTCCAATCCCGTGGACATCCTGACCTACAAATGTGCACAATGGCTTGGGATGGAAAGAGGTCAGGTCTTCGGAACCGGAAATATCCTGGATACTTCCCGTATGACAAGATATATCGCTGATTATGTCCGTCTTAATACAGAAGTGGTCAAATGTAATGTCGTCGGGGAGCACGGAGACGGCCAGGTTCCCATCTGGAGCCGCCTGTCCATAGCAGGGGTTCCCATGGATGAATATTGCGAAAACATGCATATCCGCTGGGATGATGAGATCCGAAACCAGATGAGACAAAAAGTCCGCCAGCAGGGGGCTGAAATCATACGGGCAAAGGGAAAGACCCACTACGGTATCGCCACCTGCGTCTGTTTTCTGGCAGATGCCGTGCTGAACCAGCGTCTGACGATCTCCACGGTGTCCTCCCCCTTCCATGGAGAATACGGAATAGAAGGAGTATCATTGAGTGTGCCTTCCATCGTCGGCGTCAACGGAGTGGAACGCCGTCTGGAAGAAAGATGGTCGGAAGAAGAGTATGCCAAGTTCTGTGAGACTGCCGAAAAGCTGAAAGAGTTTATCATTTAATCCCATAAAATAAAAAGGCTGAGATTGTTATTTCATGGAGTAACAATTCTCAGCCTTTTGTTATGCTTCTACATAATTGTATACATTTCTAAATATTTGTGGAATCCTTCAATACGACATCATGGGCTCCGCCTTCCACGATAGATACGGAAGATACCAGAGTGATCTTGGCCTTATCACGCAGCTCCTGGAGAGATAAAGCGCCACAGTTGCACATGGTATGACGGATCTTGGATAAGGTGGTGGAGATACCGTCAGCCAATGCTCCGGCATATGGTACGTAGGAATCCACACCTTCCTCAAAGCTCATCTTTTTCGCACCGCCCAGATCATAGCGCTGCCAGTTTCTGGCACGGGCACTACCTTCGCCCCAGTACTCTTTCATATAATTGCCGTTGATCAGAACCTTGCTGGTAGGCGATTCGTCAAATCTTGAGAAGTATCTTCCCAGCATACAGAAATCAGATCCCATAGCCAAAGCCAGAGTAATATGGTAGTCATGTACGATACCACCGTCCGCACAGATAGGAATATAGATACCGGTCTCTTCAAAGTACTTATCTCGCTCTGCAGCCACATCAATTACTGCGGTTGCCTGGCCGCGTCCGATACCCTTGGTCTCTCTGGTAATACAGATGGAGCCGCCGCCGATACCGATCTTTACAAAATCGGCACCTGCATCAGCCAGATAGCGGAAACCTTCTCCATCCACTACATTACCGGCTCCTACTTTCACGGTATCACCATAGTGGTCACGGATCCATTTAAGGGTAATAGCCTGCCATTCGGAGAAACCTTCCGAGGAGTCAATCACCAGAACATCTGCTCCGGCTTCCACCAGTGCAGGTACTCTCTCTTCATAATCCCGGGTATTGATACCGGCGCCAACCACATAGCTCTTGTTGGCATCCATCAGAGACAGAGGTTTACTCTTGTGGGAATCATAATCCTTACGGAATACAAAAGCCACCATATTGCCATCCTTGTCCACGATGGGGAGAGAATTCAGTTTGTTGTCCCAGATAATATTATTACATTCTTTCAGGGAAGTGCCTTCCGGTGCAGAGATGATCTTCTCGATAGGGGTCATGAACTCTCCTACCTTGGTTCTCGGATCCATGCGGGTCACACGGTAGTCACGTCCTGTTACGATACCAAGGAGTTTACCGTTACCGGTGCCGTCCTCTGTAACCGCCATGGTGGAATGGCCGGTTCTCTCCTTCAGGTCCACTACATCTGCCATGGTATTATCTACCCGGAGATTGGAATCACTGAAAACGAATCCGGCTTTGCTGGTCTTTACTTTTCTGACCATAGCCGCCTGTTCTTCGATGGGCTGAGATACATATATAAATGCAATTCCACCTTCTTTGGCAAGGGCAACTCCCATCTTATCCCCGGATACAGCCTGCATAACGGCGGAAACCATCGGAATATTCATGGTAAGAGGACACTCCTCCTGCCCTTTTCGATACTTTACAACAGGTGTTTTCAATTCTACCCGGTTAGGGATACAATCCTTTGAGGAATAACCGGGAACCAGCAGGTATTCACTAAATGTATGGGATGCTTCCGGATAATAATAGGCCATAACTCTTTTCCCTTTCTTACGATGTCGATTTAAATGTATTAAAAATTAGTATACCAAGAATCCTAATATTTGCCAACTGTCATTTTGTCACAAAATTATCAGGAAACTCATTTTCTTTATTGTAATAACCTCACTTATCATTCTTTCCCACCAGTTCATGGTAGAAAATGTACTGTTGCAGGACCCCCTGGCAGTCTTTGTACCTCCTGTGAGGAAATCCCCTTTTATAATGCCGGTCCAAAGCCTGTCTTATGTGAGTATCCACAGGGAATGCATCCAGATGATGCAGGGCAAAGAGACAGATACATTCTGCCACCTTCTCCCCCACCCCGAAACATCGGAGCAATTCTTTTTTGGCTCTCCAGTGGGGATACGAGGCAATTTTCTCAAGATCCACCTCACCGGAAACCACTGCCTGAGCGGTAAGCACCACATATTTGCTTCGATAACCCAGATTACAGGACATGAGTTCGTCCCGGGGAATTCCGTTAAATCTTTCCGGTCCGGGGAAAGAAAAATATCTCACACCTTCTTCCGTCACACAGGGGTCTCCATATTTCTCACACAGGAGATCAATACAATGACGGATCCTTTTGATATTATTCTGCTGAGAGATCAGAAAGGAAACAATCATCTCCCAGAGATCCTGCTTTAATATCCTGACTCCTTTGCCCTGCCCGGCAGCATTGATGAGATAGGTATCCCGGGGATTGATTCTGGAGATAAAGGATTCATAGTCGGTCCCGAGATCAAAAAAATCAAACCATATCTCTTCCCAATCCTCCCTGGAACAATAGAAGCTGATCTCTTTTCCCCTCTGCCGGAGTCTCAGATAACGGTCCCGGCTGATCACTTCATAGCTGCCGTCCTGAAGTTCTTTCATGCGGAAACACTGGCCCGAATCACAGATCTGCCCGATATCAAAATAGTCGTTTTCAATCGTTATCACGTTTACTCTCCCCATATATTCTGGAATGAATATCCACCAGGGAATCTCCTCTGTATACCAGTTTCATGGAGAAGAACCCCTTGTCTTCCATGAGATATTTTAGAAAAGCTTTGTCGCCTTCCCAGAGATTCAGGGAGAAGATCCGGTCCTTCTCGATCCATCGCAATTCTCCCTCCCGGCATTCTTTCAGGGTTCCCCGGAATCCGGTGGCCGTGAAAAGATGCATGTACTCTGTCTCATATCGGTCCGAGACAAAAGTGACGATGCCACGGTAGCGGTAATCCGTCAGAGTCAGATTGGTCTCTTCATACACTTCACGCAGCATACATTCCTCCGGGGACTCTCCCTCTTCAAAATGTCCTCCGACACCTATCCATTTTCCCTCATTCTCATCATTTTTCTTTTTATTGCGTAGAAGCATCAGGTATCTGTCCTCATGCTCCACATAGACTAAAGTGGTATTCTTCATCTAAGTATCCTCCTTTGGAAGACGTCTCAAAAACCATATCAACATGATAAAAGAAGGTATGGCAGCGATCACATAGGAAAGCGGCTGCGCTTCCTGGATACCTGCCAGACCGCGGATCCTGGCAAGGATAACCAGCAACGGGATGAAAATCACGCCACTTCGTAAGGAGGAAGTGATAGAAGCCTGAAACCGGTATCCGGTACTTTGCAGCATCATTTCCGTCACAGTTCCCATAGGCATGAAGATCAGGGATGCACAGTGAAGGTTCAGAGCCCTGATACCGATGCGGATAACCTCAGGATCATCCCGAAAGACCTGTATGATCTGGGAAGAATGGCTGATGACGAGTATACTGACGATCACAAGCAAACCCTCCGCATAAGCCATGGTGTATAACAAAGCCTTGCGAACACGGGAATATTTTCCTGCTCCGTAATTGAAAGCACAGATGGGCTGAAATCCCTGGCCGATACCCAAGGCAAAGGAAAATACAAACATGCATACCCTGGATACGATACTCATCGCGGCAACTGCAGCGTCGCCAAACAGGCCTGCTTCTTTGTTCAGGATCATGGTAGCAACACTGGCCAGGGCCTGACGGATCAGGCTGGGAAAGCCTGTTGCGCATATGTCAAACACCACGGAAGGTCTGAAGGAAGCATTTTTCAGGCTGATTTTTGACTGGGTTCTCCCACTGTAGAACATGAACAGGAGAATGAAAAAACTGATCACCTGACTGATGGCCGTAGACAGACCTGCACCTGCGATTCCCATACCGAAACCAAACATAAGTATGGGGTCACCGGCCATATTCAGGAGAGAACCGGCCAGCAGGCCGATCATTCCCAGGGATGCTTTTCCCTCATAGCGAAGTATGTTGTTCAGCACAAAGCTGGAAAGCATCATGGGAGTGGCAATCAGGATATAAATGATATATGTTTTGGCAAATGGTGCTATGGTCCTGGTACTTCCCAGCAGATAAACCAAAGGATCGATAAAGATCAGGCCCAGAACCATAATCAGTATTCCACACAAAAAAGAACACAGGAATCCCGTGGATGCAATCCTGCTGGCCCCTTCATAGTCTTTTTTTCCCAACCTTCGGGAAAGGATGCTGCCGGAACCTTGTCCGAACATAAACCCTATGGCCTGGTTGATGGCCATAAAACCAAATACCACCCCTACGGCTCCACTGGCACTAGTGCCCAGCTGACCCACAAAAGCGGTATCCACCATATTATAAAGGCTGGTAACCAGCATACTGATGATGGTGGGAATCGCCAGGACTACGATGAGTTTGGGTACCGGTGTTTCCGTCATTTTTTTGAATTGAGCTTCTCTGTTATTTTCCATGTTTTCACCTTTTTCGATATGACAAAAGGCTTTTGACCCTGAAAGCCTCTGGTGTTATAATATAACCGTATATTAATTATATCAGAGAGGGGGCAGATTATGTCAACATCAGATTTTTTACAGCGTATCAACCAGCTGAATGAGATGATCAGTAACAGCAAGCATATCGTGTTCTTCGGAGGAGCCGGTGTCTCCACGGAAAGTGGTATCCCTGATTTCCGAAGCAAGGACGGCCTCTATAATCAGCATGATGTACAGTTTGACTCCTACGCTCCGGAATATCTACTGAGCCATGAATGTGTCTATCGGAATTCCAAGGTATTCTTTGAGTACTATCGTCAGAAGATGGACACCAGGAATATCAAACCCAATATCACCCATTATAAACTGGCAGAGATGGAACAGAAAGGAAAACTGGACTGTGTTGTCACACAGAATATTGACGGACTCCACCAAAAAGCCGGGAGTCATACCGTCTATGAGATCCACGGTACCACTCAGAGAAATTACTGTACCAAATGCGGACGACAGGTTCCCGCTGATTTTATCTTTGAATCCACAGATCCCATTCCTCTCTGTCCGGACTGCGGCGGCATGATCAGACCGGATGTCACCATGTACGGCGAGTCCCTTCCAGACTATGCCTGGGATGGTGCCATGAGAAGTATCAGCAAAGCTGATATGTTCATTATCGGAGGTACCTCCCTCACTGTTTATCCGGCCGCCAATCTCACTCACTATTTCCGGGGGGAGAATCTTGTGATGATCAATCGGGACAGCACGCCTCAGGACCGCTATTGTAAATTAGTATTCCACGAAAACCTGGGGGATGTATTCGGCGCGATTAAAATATAAATATCTGAGAACACATAATCAGAGCCGTACCTGTGTAAAGGTACGGCTCTTCTTTTTTCATCTCCATTAGATTCATTCAATAGGAATAATCATTCTTCCGCGAAATCGTCCTTTGTTCTGTTGGCATTTCTGATCTTTGATAGGATCACCATGACCACGATCAGAAGAAGGATCTCAGCCACCAGGGAAATGATGGTAAACAGTTCGGCCTTGGGATCCTGGGTCAAAGTGAAATTGATAGCATTGGACAGGTCGGCCTGCTTAAAATAATCATCTGCCTGTTGAACAAAATTCTGCAGTGTGTTGACGGTCTGGGTCTTGAAAGCAGTATTCATAACCAGAGCAACGATATTGATGACCATATCAAGAAATACAATCAGAGTCACGAAGAAGGAACTCTTCAGTTCAACCAATCCGCCCCCGGCGATGGCTCTGGCCGACTTGGTGGTCTTTCTAAGGTTTCCGAAGAAGAGGAAACTGATCAGTCCAACAAGAACACCGATGACGATCAATGAAGTGGATAACGTTGCATCAGAGCTATCCCCTCTCAGCTTCATAAAGATACCGAGAATCAGACAGCTTACCACAGGGATAAAACAACAGATCATAGCTATGGTAAGAACGATATTGATCAGTGTAAAACCTGCCTTGCTGAGTCTGTTTGCAGCAGCTGAGAAGAATATAATGATACATCCCAGAAGGATTACGATATTCGGAATCTCCACCCCGACACTCGATATGGAAGGGCTGCCAAGAATCGGCAGGGTGATAGCAACTCCCTGCAGGATGATCAAAAGAAGCATCCATGGACTTCTGCATAGGGAGGTTAGCTGATCTTTTAATTCCTGGGACTGGCGCTTGATGGCATTGACGATGCCAACCTTCTCTCTTAACTCCTCTTCCGGGTTCGTACTGTGCATATCACAGTACTCTTTTCCAATCTCGGTATAAAGTTTCTCAAGATTGTACTTGCCCACAGGAACTCTCTCTTCTTCCAGGGAGAAGGTGTCTTCCACAGTGGGGACCGGCTCGGAAACAGGTTCCACAACCGCTTCCGGGATGACATCCGCCGGTTCTGCGGGAATCTGTGTAGCCGGAGCAGGATCCGGTGTGAAAGTCACACTCTCGTCCGTTCCATAGTTGTAACTCGAAGCGGTATCTTCCGATGATGTGATCGTTGGTTCCGGTGTTGTTACGGTTTCCGTAATATCAGCTTCTGATGAAGCAGCTGTCGGTTCACTCACTTCTGAGATCTCTTCGTATTCTGCATTCTGAATGTCTTTGTCTTTATTACCAAATAAACCCATTCTTCATACTTCTCCTTCTACTTTTTTACTCTTGGGGATATAAAACACAGACAGATCTGTTTTATATCCGATATGTTTTATCATGTAATAGGGGAAATAAATCTTCCCATATTATATTATATCAAATCCGTAAATATTTATCAATCAAAAATGATTCATTTCTCAGCATCTTGTGGTTATGAATTATCTCGATTATCATATCTTGTGTAATGATGAATATTGAGTAATCATTTTCAGTTTATAATTATACCCTATTTCTCTGTAATCATCAAATCAAAATGTGACGGATACCATTGTTTCTCTCGATTATAATCATTAAATAACCTTAAATAATTTATTACGTTTTTATTACAAAACATGACATTTAATTTAATATGTGTTAAAATAGTTTCACCTCTTTTCCTGAGGTATATAAACCATAGCAAATCATAACCAAAGATAAACACGAAGAAAGAAGTACATTATGGATAAGAAAAGGATGAAAAGAATATGTTTCAGTATCATATCTGCTGTCGTCCTTGGAGTTTTTCTTGCCGCCTATTTTATCCCGACGGAACTTCATGCCACTTATACTCCAGATCATTCTGTGCATGAGAATGATCCCATCACCGAGGAAGACTTTAATGTATATACTACCTCAAAACTTGGCAGGGTAAAAGAGGTGACGGACTATAGCATCGATACTGAATTTGTGGAAGAGGACGGAGAGATCCAGGTCACTTCCAAAGAGGCGAAAATGTCTGCTGAGGTGGATCTGGATGTCATCCCGGTAGTTTCCTCCGATATCGTATATAATACTGTTTGTTATGAAGATCGGATGGGACAATACACACCGGATGTATCTGAGATCATCTATTATGGTGACGGAAGCATGGAGACGGTTCCGGAAAACCAATTGAATGTCAGTTACGAGAAGAATGATCAGACAGATACCATAAAGATCACTGCCGCAGGTACCAACGATATCTATCAGAAAGAATTTCCGCTCATCACGGTCGACTCCATCACCACAAAAGATAAAGTATCTACGGAAAAGACCCTCACTTCAGATAAGCTGGACCTGACCATCCATTATTCGGACGGAACTTCCGTGAAGGCCAAGAAGGAACAGGTCACATCCAAGAAGATCCAACATCCCAAGGAAGGGGTCAATAAACTTACCTGCTATTACAACGGTGAGACCTACAAAGTTAAGGTAAAGGCTTACGAGCCCAAACCTACTGTTAGCTTCGATGGATACGGAACCTTTGAACTGGAGTACTCCGATTATTATGATGTTGGTGTTTCCAGGCTGAATTCTTTTGACGGTGTGACATATTTTGATGATCACAGGGAAACTTTCTATTCACAAAACAGCCTTCCCGGAACCGGATTATGGATACCAGGCAGGCATGTGGCTGATGACGGAACCATCCGCGACGGACAGGGTTTTATCTGCGCTGCTGCAGACAGTGCCTTTAAAAACCGTTATGACGTGGTCCTCACTTCTCTCGGACCTGCCAAGATCTATGATACCGGATGTCCCTATGGAACCATCGATATCTATGTGGATTGGTGAGAACCATCATCTGACAGTATAGAACCATCATACTTATGTATGGTGGTTTTTCTCTTCTTATGGTAAAATGGGACAAAAGATCCCGTACCCCGGGATCCTATCATATATGAATGGAGGTCAAAGATACCTTATGAATCAGTTAATAAATGAATGGATTGATGCCCACACGCAGGAATTGCTGGATGATATTAAACGTCTATGCTCCATCCCATCCGTAAAAGGGGAGGCAGAAGAAGGAAAGCCTTATGGTGACGGTCCTTACCGGTCATTGAATCTGGCCCTCAAGATCGCAGAGCAATACGGATTCAGCACCAGGAATTATGAGAATTATGTAGGTGCTGCAGACTATGATCCCTCACTCCCAAGATGCCTGGACATCCTGGCCCATACAGATGTGGTACCTGCCGGGGAAGGATGGACAGTGACGGAGCCCTTTGAGATTATCCAGAAGGACGGCCGTCTCTATGGAAGAGGAACCAGTGACGACAAAGGACCTCTTCTTTGTGCTCTCTATGCCATGCGCGCATTGAAAGAGACAGGCGTACAGCTTAAAAAAGGTGTCCGCCTGATCATGGGAGCTGACGAAGAATGTGGTTCCAGTGATATCCGATACTATTATGGAATAGAACCGGAAGCAGAGATGACCTTCTCACCGGACGGAGACTTTCCTCTGATCAACATCGAGAAGGGAATGTTCCATGGTACCATCTCCAAGACCATAAAAGAGGATACAACTCTTCCCAGGATTCTCTCCCTGGATGCCGGTCTTGTAATCAATGCGGTACCCCAAAAAGCCATCCTTCGGTTCGAGGGTCTGGATCTTACTTCCACAGAAGTAGAAAATGCCATGAATGAGATACAGGAGCTCTGCCAGGTAACCTGTCAGATCACCGGAAAGGATGAGATCACAGTAGTTGGAGTTTCAGCACATGCATCCACCCCTGAAATGGGAAGAAATGCAGGCCTTGCGGCTATTCTCCTTGCCGCTAAACTCCCGCTCTCCCCCTCGGAAGCCTTGTCCTATCTTATGAAAATCACGGAACTCTTTCCCTATGGAGTTACGGATGGGTCCGGAATCGGGATTAAGATGTCAGATGCTGAATCCCATGATCTGACCTGTACACTGGATCTCTTCCATATGGATCCGATTTCCATGGAATTCAAGTTTGACTCCAGAACCCCTATCATGGCCAACGAGGAAAACTGTCAGAATGCCGCAATCCAGGTGATAGAAGCAGCAGGTTTTGACTGTGTGGACTTCTCCATGATTCCGCCTCATGTAGTACCTGCGGACAGTCCTTTTATAAAGACATTGCTAAAGAGTTATGAAACAGTGACCGGATTAAAAGGGGAATGTCTCACAACCGGCGGCGGAACTTACGTTCATAATATCAAGAATGGCGTTGCCTTCGGAGCATTGATGCCCGGCATTGACACCAACATGCACGGAGCAGATGAATTCTTTGATATTGACAATATCGTGCTGGCAACGAAAATTTTTGCGGAAGCAATTCAAAATCTTTGCATGTAGAAAGCATGGTGAATAATATGGATGATTTTATGGATTTAATGGATGCCTTATCCAAGAAGCAATCACAGTATTCGGTGGAGGAGATTGATCGTGCTCAGGAAAAGGCAAAAAAAACCGGTCGTCCCTTCCTGGATATCCTCCAGGAAACCACCGGTAAGAAACTGGACTCCAATAAAAAGCTCTCTTATGACTTGGACAAATTGAGCCAGATCAATCAGAAAATGAGCCAAAGTATCAATTCAGAATTAGAGAAATTAAGAGAAAAAAACAAAAAAGAGGATCTGCAGGACCTATGCGACCATACAGCCAAGGATATCGCGGACCTGAATCTCCATCTGAAACAGGATTTTGGGCTTGATATTCAGAAGAAGGACCCGGAGAAAGCAGCAGCCGGTCCTGAAGCCTTCGAGGGAGTTGAGGATGCGCTCTCCGAGATTGTATTCGGTCAGTCTGCCTTTCTCAAGAAACTGGCGGTGGCCTTCAAGCGCCCTTTCATCATCCCGGTGGAGGGAAACCATGCCAGAAACACGATTTTCATTACCGGTCCCCAGGGATCCGGCAGGCATCATGCATTAAAGGCCATGGCCAAAGAACTGGCTGAGCGCAATCTTTTAGGCAGTCCTGATATATATACCATGGATCTGGCCAGATATAACATGTCAGGAAAAGACAATGTATTTCTCCAGGACTTTTATGCCGCCCTCTCTTCCAAAGCCAGAATCATCCTCTTTGAAAACTATAATGCATGCCATATCTCCTATCTGACCTATATCAATGACCTGGTGACCAAAGGGGAATGTTACCTGCAGGATCGCTATTCTCTGCAGAAAGGACAGCTTGTCAACGTGACGAATGCCTTTACCACAGAGACCGTGGGTACTTTCAATGCCAATGGAAAATACCTGGTCTTCCTCAGCAATAAAGG
>CADBOX010000316.1 GCA_902796415.1 uncultured Lachnospiraceae bacterium | reverse complement strand
ATGGTTCATCGGATAACAGTGAGAACCAAGTCTGCGAAGTCCAAGCGGTTTTCCGGCTTCATATAAAGCATTGTAAACTTCATGTGCATCTTCCATTGCCCCATGTACTTCGTATGCAATGGTTCCTGCCATACCAATACGAAGAATACGGACATCTTTTCCGGCAATCTTACCGGTTACAGAACGGAGGAATTTCAGATCACGAAGGTCCATTCCGCTTGCTCTTTCCACGATATCGATGGACAGCGGGCCGCCGATCTGATACAGGAATACCTGTCCGGTCATAATGGTTCCTTCTACATCAAATTTTCCGAACTTTTCTGTATCCAGATAATAATTCAGCATTGGAACCATCCAATAAGTCATTACTTCATCTTCTGCGGTTCTTACAAGAACACCGTCCTGTACAATACGGCCTTTTTCATCTACTACAAGTCCATGTTTGATTCTCCCAACCGGGAAAATATCAAAGTTTGTAGCGCATACTCTCGACAGGAATTTGATCACATCCGGTCCTTTCAGGCGATAAGTGTCCGTCGGATTCAAGCCTGCATGAAGATATGCGGTTGTTTTCCAGGAACAGGTCTCATCTCTCCAATTGGTATATTCATAAGCAGATACACCTACAAAGGAAGGCGCATATAAAGAAGCCTGCTCCGGCTTCGGACAAAACGGTGTAAAATCCAGTGTTTCAAAATTAGCCGCCATGTCTTTTCTCCTTTACTTATTTACAGATTTGGATTGCGATCTTTGTGATCCAGTAAGAACTGATTTCAATTGCGATAACTCCTACAAGCAGGAACGGGCCGATCATATGAAGGAATACCGGGATTACCGCTGTTCCTGCCTGTACAAAAACACAGAAAAAGGTAATCAGTATTACCATGCTGGCTGCAACGATCAGCGTAGAGATCAGATACTCTCCCATTCCTTCTTTCATCCCACATAAATGGGCCACCTTATCTCCTGCTTCTTTGATGGGAAGATAGGTGCCGATCAGGTAACCTACTCCCATGCTGAGTACAAAACTCTGTGCGAGAGCTAACAGGGAAAACCGGCCATTCAACACCTGACCGGTAATGCCAAGTACTACTCCCATCACAATATTGATCAACAGATTTACTGTTGCTTTAACATCTTTCATATTTACAGTACCGGATGCGGAATGGTTTCTACGTCAAAGTCCGCATTTCGTCCTTCTTTGATGTATGGGAATAAAGAAACCGTTGCTTTGATTCTCACCTGATTTGTGCCGGGATTTCCCCATAATACTTCTACTTCTTTTCCCTCTTTAGCATAATCCTGATCAATGGTACAGATAGAGATCATCTCTCTTGTTTTTGGAGAAAGCATACGTCCGGAAGAAGCTCCGATCATTTTCTCGCCATCATATACTGCATCGATATGCATTCCACCATTATTGCGGACATGATCATAATCCATTACCATGTCGATGGTATCATACTGTTTTTCCGGATCCATGGATCCTGCAACTACCTCGAGAACAGATTTCTTATCGTAAATCAGATGAACACATGTATTGTGATGACGTTCGCCCTCTTTTTCCAGTGCTGCTTTTGCCATAAAATCATGGTCCTTAAAGCGGATCAGATTCTCCCAACCCAGATCGTACGGGCTTCTATAGATCAGCTCAGAGTCTCTTGGAATACTTCCGGAGATCACCGGTGCCGGAATAAACGGAGAAGCAAAATGTTCGCAAAGCTGCGGGATACTTCCTTCACAATGTGCATTTACATATGCATAACGGCCAAGTTTCTGAATACCGTACTTCTCACCTACTTCCAGAAGTGTCTGGTATATTTCCTTTGCATCTTCGATACTTCCATGAACTTCGTAACCCAAAGTACCGGCCATACTGGTTCTCAGAATAAATACATCATGTCCCTTGATCTTTGCATCTTCTGTGTACATGAATTTCAGTCCGTGAAGATCCTGCATGCATGCTTCTTCGACGATCTGAAGAGATTTCGGTCCACATAACTGGAAGAAAAAACGTTTATACTGGGTATCTTCACTGGTAAAATGATATTTTCCGCCCATCTGCTGATTAAATACTGCCGGATCCGGAAGATTTGCAAAAATAAAATCTTCTTCACTTCTTCGAATCATAATGCCATCACAGATGATCTTGCCGTCTTCACCACAGATCACGGTATGACGTGCTTTATTTACCGGGAACTGTCTGAAGGTATTGATAGAAATAAATTCCATCAGGTTTAAAACATCTTTTCCCTTTACATCGTAGAACATAAATGGATTCAGACCTGCATGAATATAGCAGCCGTCATACCAGCTGAGTTCTTCTTTTTCCCAGCGGTCGTAAGAGAAGGGATGCAGCGGCCATGTACCATCCTCATTTGGAT